>NZ_JBFBCE010000020.1:0-90369 GCF_040689595.1 Streptosporangium sp. NPDC051023
CCGGTGCCGATTTCCAGCGCCCTGTCCCCCTCGCTGATCCCGGCGGCTTCCAGCATCAGCACGATCAACCCCGGGAAGGTGCGTGACCGCCGTCGACCACTGACCCGTCTACCGAGTGAAAATGTCGCCGAGCAGGCCGAGGGGCGGGGAGCCAAGGTCGAGCATGGCCGTATGGAAGCGTTTGAGAGTGAATCCCGCGCCCCACTCGGCCCTGGCCCGGTAACGCAGGTCGAGGATCTCCAGCTTTCCCCAGGTGTAACGGCCGTAGGTCGGGTCGAAGGTGGCCCGCGCCGCCTCGGACAGCGCCGCGGGACCTGCGAGGTGGGTGTCGGCCTCGAATCGGCGGGCGCCCTCCTGGACGGTCATCGCGCCGGTGTGGACACCGATGGCGCAGGCCAGCCGGGTCACCCGGATCAGTGCCTCAAGCCAGACCCCGATCTCGAAGCGCGGGTCCTCGGGCGCGAAACCCTCCTCGACGCAGAGCTCTTCCGCGTAGTGCGCCCAGCCCTCGGCGAACGCCAGCGACATCAGCGTCCTGCGCACCGGTGAGGGGGCATGGCGCAGGGCGCGGCCGTGGGAGAAGTGGCCGGGGGCGACCTCGTGCACGTTGATCGCCGGGAGTGTGGTCTCGCTGAACATCTCCAGCCACTCCTCGGCATCGCGCTCGGGCCAGGAGGGGTCGGGCGGGGTCACGTGGTACCACGAAGGGCCCTCGGGCTCCCCGGGCGCGGCCCAGCTCATCATCGCCGTGGCCCACCTGCGCGACTCGGGCGCGATCCCGACCAGGCACTCGCCGTCGTGGTAGGGGACCAGGTCCTTCTCACGGGTGAACGCGATCGCCCGCTCGGTGCCCGCCCTGGCGGCCTCGATCACACCGTCGGCTCCCGGGTGATCCTTGACCAGCTCGCGGGCAAGCTCCAGCGGGGACCGGCCCTCCAGGCCGAGACGGTCGCAGGAGTCGGCCAGTCTGGCCAGCAGCCGGTCGCGCTCGGCGTCGGCACGCTCGGCGAGCGCGCCGAGATCGACCGTGAGACCGTCGCCCGCTCCCATCAGCCTGGCCAGCCCCGCCGCCCCGAGGGAGGCATCGGGGTCACCGGAGCGCGAGGCCTCCTCGACGTGCTCCACCAGGCGGGCGTGGGCCTTCAGCGCCGTCTCGCGCACGGACTCCTCGGCGCCGGCGGGCACTCCGGCCGCCAGGCCGCGCACGGCGCCGAGCAGCGCGGTCGCGACGGGGGCGCTGAGCCGGTCGAGAGAGGCGATCGCCTGGTCGACGGCCTCCGGCCAGCGGGCGAGGTGGGCGTTCCTGGCCGCGCCCCGTTCCGCCTCCGGGGCGTACTCCCTGTCGTAGGTGGCCAGGTCGAGGCTCTCCAGGTGGAGAAGCGGGCTGCCGCGGTACAGCTCCAGCTCTCCGAACTGGACTCGCGCCGCCTCCTCGAAGATCTGCAGATGCGCCGCGTCGTGGGGGTCCTCGGGCAACGGTCCCTCGCCGAGCGCGGCCAGGCCCGCACGCACACCCTCCGGTGAGAGGTCCTGGATCAGGCCGTCGTACTCGTGCCTGCCTGCCATCTCCCGGGCCTGGGCAACGGCCAGATCGCACACCGCGCGCAGGCGGCTGTCGAGTTCGGTCATGAGCTTGACGCTATATCAGGACGGCCCAGCAGTGATCAGGATGAAAAGGCCAAGTGTCACCCGCTGATGCCCGCAGGACGTCCGGGGGCGTCAGCGGAAATCCCGGGGAAACGGATCACATCGAGGCCCGTCACGGCCCGGGCGGGAACTCCCGACGCCCTCACCGCACCCACGGCGCTCACGGCACCCGGAACTCCTGCGGCTCCACCTCACGGATCCGGTCGAGCAGCGCCTCAAGCGTCTTGTCGTCCGTCGCGGGGGCCATCACGGTGACGCGCAGGTGGCGGACACCGCCGATCTCGGCGGAGGTCAGGTGGAAGGCGCCGTCCTCCGTCAGCCGCTCCCTGATGCGGGCCTGGTCGCCGGCGCCGTACCGGAAGCAGACGATGTTGCTCTCCGGCTCGTACGGCAGGTCGAAGCCGGGCCGCTCCCCGGCCAGCTCCCACAGACGGTGAGCCGTGGCGTACCGCCGCGCGACGTGCTCGCCCAGGCCGCGCTCTCCCCGCCAGGCCAGGTTGAGGAAGACCTTCAGCCCCAGCTCGGCCTTGCTGCACTCGACAGTCCTGCCGATCGAGTCGAACCCCTGGTCACCGTAGAACAGGTAGCTCGCCCGCTGCCGGAAGGCCGTGTCCAGGTCGCCCTCGCGCCTGGTCAGCACGGCCGCCACCAGGCTGGAGGTCCGCAGCATCTTGTGCGCGTCCCAGGTGAGCGAGTCGGCCAGCTCGATCCCGTCGAGCAGGTGCCGGTACCCGTCCGCGAGCAGCGCCGAGGCCCCGTGGGCGCCGTCCACGTGGAACCAGACGCCGTTGGCCGCGCAGAACTCGCCGATCCCCCGCAGGTCGTCGTAGAGCCCGGTGCCCGTCGCGCACGCCGCGGCGACCAGGGCCATCGGCCGCCGTCCCGCCCGCCGTACCCGGTCCAGGGCGGCGGGCAGCCGCGTGACGTCGATCCGGCCGAGAGGGTCGGCGTCCAGCGGCATGACCGCCCGCTCTCCCAGGCCGAGGATCGCGGCGGCGCGGGTGAGCGAGTAGTGCGCCGACTCGGGCGCGAGCAGCGCGAGATCGCCGGGGACCCCTTCGGCCCACGCGTCCGGTACGGCCGCCGCCCGCGCGGCCAGCAGAGCCGTGAGGTTGGCCAGCGACCCTCCGTGGGTGAGCACGCCCCCGCCCGCCTCGCCGTACCCGGCCCGCTCCAGCATCCAGCGCACGACCTCGAACTCGACGGTCGCGGCGGCGGCGCCCATCTCGTAGACCGCCATCGGGTTGTTCGCGGCACCGTGCACGAAGTCGGCGAGCGCGGCGGGGAAGTCGGGCGCGGCGATCTGGTGGCCGAGGTAGCCGGGGTGATGGAACCTGGTGCCCTCGTCGAGGTAGGTCGCCAGGAACTCCGCGTACGTCTCCTGGGTCATCCCGCCCTCGCGGATCCACCGCGCGAGCCCGAGCCGCTCGGCCAGCTCGCCCGGCGGGCGTCGCCCGACGACGGGAGACAGCCCCCGCTGGCTGCCGTCCACGTAGGCGGCCAGCCGCTCGACGGTCACGCCCGCGGCGCTCACGAACTCCTCAACGTTCCAGATCACACCCGGGATACTGGACGAATCCCCGACAAATCTCCACTTTCGCGGGATGGGGCGCCCGCATTCGCCGCGGTCAGCGCGATGTCGCCGACGAGGTGGGGACGGGCGACCGGGCGGCCTTGACCCCGGCGTAGCTGTAGGTCCGGACGTAGTCGATCAGGAACGTCGACGGCAGGTAGGCGTCGTTCGGCTGCCCGAGGTGACCCTCCAGGCTCAGCACCATGTGCCGCGCCATGTTGACGTACGCCGGGTCCGGCGCGGCCACGTCCCAGCCGAGCTGGCCGTCGGCGTAGAAGCGCAGCCTGCCGTTCCTGCGCTCCAGGCCGTACACGTGGTAGCCGGTGCTGGTGTCCGTGACCCCGAAGTCGGAGCGCTTGTCACCGTCGACCAGGTGAGACTTGTCCGAGTACGGCCAGACCCACCGGTGCAGGGTGGACACCAGCCGGCGGTAGCTGAACGTCTCGTGAATGTCGATCTCGGGGTTCGGGTTGTTCTGCACCGACAGCGGGGAGGACTGCAGCCAGATGGCGCTGAGCACGTTCGCCCGGGAGTCGAGGACCTTGGCGCGCACCTCCACGTAGCTGTTACCGGGCACGTCGAACCTCGACTCGACGGCTCCGAAGGTGTACGGAGAGCCGTTGTAGGCCTCCTTCTTGGCGGTGAGCACCAGGTTGCCGCCGGCCACGCTCACGTTCGCATCGGTGAACGCCCCCACGCCCGACTTGGCGTACCACAGGCCCGTCTTCCACTTGGCGGTGTCGAGGGCGGAGCCGGCGAACTCGTCGCTGGCCGCGCCGACGAGCTGCCGCTGCGCGACGAGCTTCGGCCTCACCGGGTCAGCGGCGGCGACCCCCGCGACGGCCGTGAGGACGACCACTCCCGCTCCCGCCCCCGCGAGAAGCACACGTCGCCGGTGATTGTGCCGCTTGTCCATGTTGTGTCCGTTTTCCCCGTACGGCCGATGCGGCCTTCGTGATCTTGACTGGGACAGCAGCGTAGCGATCGATCAACACCAAACCGGAACCACTTCAACAATCCTCTACGGAAGGCCCCATAAACGGCACGCACGTTGCGGCGACCATGTGGACAGGCATGAAGCCGCTCTGCCTCCACCCGCTTGCGACGAACCCGGTCCGAAATGATGATCCCGGCCTATATGGTCCCGGCATGAACTCCACGTAGATCGTGTTCCGGCTGACACCGAGGATCTTGGCGATGGTGGTCACGCTACTGGCCGGGGCTGCGCAGCATGTCGCGGGCCGCGCGGATCAGGCCCTCGTTGACGACGGTGGGCGTCCGCCGGGCACGGGTTCCAGCACGAAAATGGGGATCACACGGTCGGTTTTCTCCTGATATTCAGCGTACGGCGGATACGCGGCGACCGCGCGCTCCCACCACTCGGCCCTCTCGTTCCCGGCGATCTCACGGGCCGTCATGTCCTGGCGTACGGACCCGTCCTGGAGCTCCACGTGCGGGTCGGACGTGACGTTGAAGTACCAGACCGGGTGACGCGGGAAGCCGCCCTTCGAGGCCACGGCTGCGTACTGCCCCTCATGCTCCACGCGCATCAGCGGGATCTTACGGATCTTGCCGCTCTTCGCGCCGCGCGTCGTGAGAATGACGACGGGCAGGCCCGTGTCCCAGAGCGTCGTCCCCTGCGTGCCGCCCGAACTCTCATACAGCTCGACCTGTTCGCGCACCCACTGCGCCGGACTCGGCTCGTACTCGCCCTCAAGAGACATCGCGCTCACCCCATCGTCGCGCACGGATTATGTTACGCAGTTCAACACAAGCCTCGCGCGAAGGCGAGACCATCGTTCCCGCTCTATGGAATAGGCGACACCTGATTACGCGAGGTCGCCAATATGACGCCCCGGTGACGCCGAGCATGACACCGGACGACCGATTCATGCGTTTCGGGCCCGACTTCCGAGCGCGGGCCCCAGTCGGTGCCATCCGTACTCGGCTTTGCTCCGAAGAACGAGGAGAGTTCGCCAACCGACAGTTGAAGGAGACTCGCATGCGTACCACCGTCAGGTTCGTCATCATGCTCGCCGTAGCGCTGATCACCGTCGCGGCCGCGCAGGTCGCGGCCTCTGCCGCGACGGCCATCGAGTACGGCCTCATCCCCTAGTAGTGCCTTGCCGGGTCCGCTTGTTGTGACTGTGTGATGGTTTCTCCGGGGGTGACCCCCGAACAACTCACGCATACCCGGCAATGGCTGGAAACCTTCGCCACTGAGGTGTTCACCCCTTTGGCCCGCTCGGATCAGCGGGCCAAAGGCCTGGCCTACCTGCGCGGCCTGCTGCTCGACGGCTGCCGCACATCTATATGGAATATGTCGTCCGGGTACCCGCGCCGCCGCTCGACCGGTTCATCGGCCGCGGCCGCCGTCGAGCGTTTCCTGGCGTCCCGCACCGCGACCACCACCTGTGTCGGCTACGCCGAGCCCCTCGCCCGCCTGACCACCGTGACCGGGCCTGCCACCCTACGATCGGGGATCATGCGAATCGACCTGTTCACGATCGTCGTGGACGACTACGACCCGGCCATCGAGTTCTTCGTCGGCATCCTGGGCTTCGAGCTGGCCGAGGACTCGCCGTCCCTGACGAACGACGGCCGTCCGAAACGGTGGGTCGTCGTCCGCCCGCCGGGTGCCGAAACGGGCATCCTCCTCGCCCGCGCAGACGGGGAGCATCAGGCGACGGCGATCGGGAACCAGGTCGCCGGGCGGGTGGGGTTCTTCCTGCGGGTGGACGACTTCGACGCCGCTTACCGGCGGATGACGGCCGCGGGTGTCGAGTTCGTGACCTCGCCGCGCGCGGAGCCGTACGGGTGGGTCGCCGTGTTCCTCGACATCGCCGGCAACCGCTGGGATCTGCTCGGCTCGGTCTGACCGGCGGGATCACGTCCCGGATGGACCGGCCGCGGGGCCCGGCGTCCTCATCGGATTCTCAGCTCACCACCAGAGGCGTCTCATAAGGCGGGCCGATTGTCGATGACAGATCCGATGATCCGCATCGACCTAAGGACCGCCATGAACCGCACCAAGCGTCTTGCCGTCATCGCCGGGATCAGCACCGCCGTGGCCGGTGGGCTCCTCGCCCCAATGGTGGCCTGGGCCGACCCGACGCCCACCCCCTCGTCGAGCACCTCCAGCGACCCCGGCGCCCCGACCAACGCCCCGTCTGTCGACGGGCGGCACGGCCGGCACGGCGGCGACCAGGCCGCTCGGGGCCAGCTGGCCGCCAAGCTCGCCGAGCTGCTCGGCGTCGACGCGCAGAAGGTCTCCACGGCCCTGCAGGAGATCCGTACGGCCGAGGGCGGCGACCGGTCGTCCGGGAACGGGCAGCGGGGCGAGCAGGGCGACCGGCAACAGCTCGCCCAGGCCTTGGCCGCCAAGCTCGGCATCACCGTCGACAAGGTCACCGCGGCCCTGGACACGCTGCGCCAGCAACGGTCCGCCGAGGCCGAGTCGGCCCTGAGCGAGCGGCTCAAGACGGCCGTCTCCGCAGGCACTCTCACCCAGGCCGAGGCCGACGCCGTTCTCAAGGCGCAGCGCGCGGGCCTGCTCGGCGGCGGACCGCGAGATGGCCACAGAGGCCCCGGCGACACCGACAACAGCACCGGCACCGGCACCGGCACCGACCAGAACTCCGGCCAGGGCTCCTGACCCGTTCCCTTGGCCGGAGCACCGTCTGTTCCGGCCAAGGGCTGACACCACGATGCCGAACACTCCCCTCACCCCCGATCGGCGCGATCCTCCGATCCGCCCCCTCATCAGACAGTCAAAGAGTGAAAGCCGCTGTCCGCGACGCATCGTAGGACGATCTACACCAGCGGCGGTGGGTAACGATGGATCTCCGCCCGATGTCCCGTAGAGCCGGCGAACTTGGCATCATCGGTCAGCAGCGGCACTCCCAGCAGTTCGGCGAGGGCCACATACATGCCGTCATAGGCGGCGAGATTGTTCCGCAGCGCCAGCACCCGCACCTGCAGAGGAAGCATCGGATGTCGGACGATCTTGAGCTGGGCGTAACGTTCCAGCATGATCTGGGCCCGCGCCTCGGAGATGCGGACTTCCGGCTTACTGGTGATCACATGCCCGCGCACCACCGAGGCGATCTCCACATCGATCAACGCCGGGGCGTGCACCTTACGGGCCAACCGCTGCCGAAGAAGGTCGTCGCCTTTCACGTTGGCCAGTAGCCGGAAAACGATCGAGGCGTCCACCACCAGGCTCACCGGCGCCCCTCGCGCATCGTCTCGCGAACGAAGTCAGGGTCATACGGCACCGGCTCGTCAGCGGCGATCCTGGCCATCACCTCGTCCATCGTCGGGGTGTTCGCCTCCTCGTTCAGCAGGTCACGCACATAAGCCGTCAGCGATTTGCCTTCGCGCTCGGCCCGCGCTTTCAGCGTCCGCTCGGTCTCGTCGGAGACGTCCCTGATCTGAATGGTTCCCATACCATCACCATAGCATGCAATTTGCATGCATCCATGCATGCACTTATGCGCGAACAGAGAACCACGGCAACGCCTTCTCCCCTCCTCAGGGATGCCTCCGAGATCCTCCTCGGGGATGTCTCCGAGATGCCGACACCGCGATCGGCTCACTCACCCGGTATCCGGACGCGCAGGGCCTGGACGAACCAGTCGAACACCGGCGCCAGGCTTTCCGGGGCGGGCCAGTCGTTGATCACCGCGAGCAGCCGGAGGTACCGCTCCCTACGGGGGTCGTTCACGGTCTCCAGCCAGTCCAGCAGCCGACGCCGAAGGCCGACGTCGTCGGGGCAACCGAAGACGTGCGCGTACTGTGCCGTGACCGCCGCGACGATCGGATCGGCCTGAGGCGAGGCCGGGGCGATGCCGCCCGCCAGGGCCGGACCTACCTGGTCACGGACCATCGCGACGGAGTCGCGGCGAGGGACCGTGGTGTCGCTCTGGGTCCGTTCGGCCGCGTACCGCTCGGCCATGCGCCGTACGCCGACGCGAAAATCCGGGTCCTGGGACAGCCCCGCCAGTTCCACCGGGCGAGCCACCGAGGCACACCGCTCCGCCGGGCGGCGTCCGGCGGAGCGGTGGTCGTTCGAACGTGGTGATGTCACCGGCGGACGGGAACCGGCCGCGCCGGGTGATGTCCTACTGACAGGTCTTCGTGTCCACCGAGCAGTGCTTGACCTCGGGGTATCGTGCCGAGGGCCCGTCCAGCAGGGGTTGCCGCTCGCCCCGCAGGTGCAGGTCGAAGAAGGCGTGGACGTACTGGCCGGTGATCTCCAGAGAGCGGGCCCCGGAGATCTCGGCGCCATGGGGCACGCCGAGCTGGTCCGCCAGCAGCGGGAGGTCGGTGAAGGACGCGTGCGCCGCCCCTGCCACCACGAGCCAGCGCTTCCAGCCGGTCAGGAGCTTCCAGTCACGGTCCCACGACGTGTCGCCTCCTCCCGGGCTGTGGCGTTCCTGATTACCCAGGAACATGAACGGCCGTGCCAGCCCGCTCTGGGGGATGGGGGCGTGCGTGGTGCCGTCCGCGTTGATCCCGGCGCGTATCCGGTCGTCCTTCAGCATGGCCGCGACAGAGCTCGCGCCCCCGATGGACTGACCCGACATCCCGATCCTGGACCGATCGATCAGGGAGGCGCCCTTCCACTTCGAGTGTGGCCCGGTCAGCTCGTCGAGCACGAAGGAGACGTCGGCCGCCCTGCCGTCCACCGCCTTCTCGTGGAAGCCCTCCTGATCGTCGACCTCGCACGCGGCACAGGGGGCGACCCGCCCGTCGGGGAAGCTCGTGCCCCGGCTCTCGTAGGTGTGGTCGATTCCGGCCACCACGTAGCCCCTGCTCGCCAACTCCTCCGCGAGGCCCGTGAGCGTCTTGCGGGATCTGGTGAAACCCGGAGAGAGAACCACCAGGGGCAGGCTGTGCTTGCGGCCCGCCGGTTTCGCGTCGAGGAAGGCGTTGGTCCGTGTCTTGCTGAGGATGTCGAGCGGCAGGTTGGTGATCCCCTCCCCCTTGAGCAGAGCCTCCGACTCCTGCGGCGTCATGTACGGAGCCCGCCGCCCGCCCGGTGACTTCGCCGGGTACCACAGGGAGACCATCAGCTCCCTGGCTTTCACGGTCGGGACCCAGGGATCGGGGCGGGAGGTGTCTTTCAGGTACAGGAACGTGGCGCCGACCGGGTGGGAACCGGTCGGCGCGGGCAGGGACGCCGCGCCGGTCGGCGTGGCCGGCGCGGGCGGCACAGGCGGCACGAGCGTCGGGGAGGCGGAGGAAGCAGACGTGGGAGCGGGAGAGGGTACGGCGGAGGCGGAGGAAGCAGGCGTGGGTGTGGGAGCGGCGGACGCGGGGGAGGCGGATGCGGCGAGGGCGAGCAGGCCGACGGCGGCGGCCAGGGCGCCTCGGAGGATCGGGCCGCGCACTCTCGGTCTTCCCCCGCCGGGGCGCGTCGCCCCGCCGTTCCCTGAGGCGGAAGGCGGTGCGACGGCGGCGCCGTACCGCTCGACTGTGTTTTCCCGTTCGGTCACACGGTTCATGAAATGTCCGTCCTTTTCAGCCGAGACGGCCGCCCTGGCGGAAGGCACCCGTGAACGGCCCGATGGCGGGAACGAAGGTAGGCTCCGCCGGCCCCCGTGCGCGTCGGCCGTCGCGTCGACATCGGGTACCCCCGGGGAATGATCCGGCCCGGTGTCATCCCCGCGATGTACTTCCCGGGAACCAGGCCGTGGTCTTCACGGCGGATGTGGCCGAAGCGGGCAGAGGCGACAATGTGCAGGTGGCGGCATATGGACGACGACTATGGCGACGGTACGTGCGGGACGCGCTGCGCCCGGCAGGGGAACCCGTCAGACCGTCTCGCCGAGCACTCGCCGCCGACGTGCTGCTGGCGGTCGCGCTGACCGTCCTCGCGGTGGTCGCGGCGGCGAACTTCCCCGGCGGAGACCACGGCGACGTCAAGAGGCCGGACTTCCTGCTCGACGCCCTGCAACTGCGGCACGTCGTGTCCGTGGACAGCAACGCCCGGCCGCCCATCCAGGTCCTGCCTTTTTCGCCCGGGCCCCTCGGCACCGACCTGTTCTCCGACCCCACGCCCGTCCTCGTCGGCTCCCGGACCTACGAGCCGTCCCTGTTCCTGGTGATGCTGACGGCGTTGCCGCTGGCGGCCAGACGCCATTATCCGCTCGCCGTCTTCTGGACGGTGCTGGCCGCGGCGCTGGCCACGCGCGAGGGCGCGACCTGGATCACCGTGCTGGCCTGCGCCGTCGCGGCCTACAGCGCCGTCGCCCACAGCCGCAACCGGGTGCCCGCGCTGGCCGGTCTCGTGCTCGCGGCCGTACTGGCCGGGGCGGCCTTCCGGGACGTCGCCCCGCAGTTGCCGAGCTGGCTGGGCCCCTTCGTCGTGCTGCTCGGCGCCGGGGTCGCCGCGAGTCTCGTCCACTTCTGGCAGCAGCGGCTCAGGGCGAGCCGGCGTCGACTCACCGAACTGCAGCGGGCCCAGGAGGACGCAACGCGCAGGGCCGTCGAGGCGGAGCGCGCCCGGATCGCCGGGGAGTTGCATGACGTGGTGACCCACAATGTGAGCGTGATGGTGATCCAGGCCGGCGCGGCGCGCAAGGTGTTGGAGGCGGAGCCGAAGCTGTCGGAGGAGGCTCTGCTCGCGATCGAGGCCAGCGGCCGGGCCGCCATGGCCGAGCTTCGCCACGTCATGGGCCTGCTCGCGGGCCCGGACGGCGGACGCCCCGTCGGCGCGGACGACGAGCTCGAACCACAACCCGGTCTCGACCGGCTCGACGCCCTGGTTGAGCGGGTCCGGGCCGCCGGAACGCCGGTGAGCGTCGCGCTGTCACCTCCACCTGGTCCGCTGCCCGCCGGGGTCGACCTGGCCGCCTACCGTGTCGTGCAGGAGGCCCTGACCAACACGATCAAGCACGCGTCCGGCGCCGCGGCGTCCGTCACGATCGGCCACGACGGCGACTGGCTGGAGATCGAGGTCACCGACACCGGCGGAGCGCGGGACACCGTCCCGTCGCGCACCGGCAACGGTCGGGGGCTGAGCGGCAACGGTCGGGGGCTGATCGGACTGCGCGAGCGGCTGGCCGTCTACGGCGGGAGCCTGGACGCCGGGCCGGAAAGCGGCGGATACCGACTCACAGCCCGCCTCCCGTGGACGACCGCGTGAACCGGCCGTCCCCCGTCCTCCCCCGGACGACCGCGTGGACCGGCCACCGCCCGCCCTCCCGCCGGACGACCCCGTGAGCGGGCCGCTGCGCGTCGTCATCGCCGACGACCAGGCCCTGGTACGCACCGGATTCCGGATGATCCTCACCGCCGACGGCATCGAGGTCGCGGCCGAGGCGGCCGACGGAGCCGAGGCGGTCGCCGCCGTCCGGCGCACCAGGCCCGACGTCGTGCTCATGGACATCCGGATGCCACGGATGGACGGCCTCGAAGCCACCCGGCGGATCCTGACCGGCGGCGCGGAGGAGACCCGCGTCCTCATCCTGACCACCTACGATCTCGACCAGTACGTCTACACCGCCCTCACCACGGGTGCCAGCGGCTTCCTGCTCAAGGACGTCACGCCCGAGCACCTGGTGGCCGCGATACGGCTGGTGCGCTCCGGCGACGCCCTGCTCGCCCCGAGCATCACCCGTCGCCTGGTCGAGCGTTTCGCCCGCCGCGACGAGGCGAAGGCCACCCCGCACCGCGATCTGTCCGAGCTGACGCCCCGAGAGCTGGAGGTGCTGCGCCTGCTCGCCACCGGCCTGAGCAACGCCGAACTCGCCGACCGGCTGACCCTCAGCCCGACGACGGTGAAGACCCACGTCACGCGCATCCTGTCCAAGCTCGGCCTCCGTGATCGTGTCCAGGCCGTCGTACTGGCCTACGAGACCGGCCTGATCTCCCCCGGCGGTTCCGGATGACCCTGCAGCGGGGGCCCAGAGGATAGGTGTCCTCCCACGAGACGGTGCAGTCGGGGCTCTCCCCGCTCGAACGATCCGTGCTTTTCTCGGACGCCCCGAGCCTTCCCGGCGGCACCAGAACGATCTTGTTCCGGAACCGGACGGATGAAAGGCTGGCGGAATGCAGCTGAAGGGAAAAGCAGCGGTCGTGACCGGCGGGTCACGGGGCATCGGCAGGGCGATCGTGGAACGGCTGGCGCGGGACGGCGCCGAGGTGGTGTTCAACTACGCCTCCAGTACGGCGGCCGCGGCCGAAATCACCGCGACGGCCGAGGGGACGTATGGGATCAGGCTCGACCTGGCCGAGCCGGGGGCCGCCGAACGGCTGATGGAAATCGCCGAGGAACGTCTGGGCGGGCTCGACATCCTGGTGAACAACGCCGCGGCGAGCTTCCGGGTCGCATCCATCGCCGACACCGACGAGGCCGTGTTCGACGACGTGATGAGGGTCAACGCCAAGACGACCTTCCTGACGATGCGGTACGCGGCCCGGCGCATGCGTGACGACGGCCGCATCGTCAACATCTCGACGGTCAACACGGTCCGTCCCGCGCCGGGCAACGCGCCCTACGCCGCCAGCAAGGGGGCGATCGAGCAGCTGACCGCCGTGGCGGCCAGGGAGCTCGGGTCGCGCGGCATCACGGTCAACACGGTCTCGCCCGGGGCAACCGACACCGACCTGCTGCGCGGCACCAACCCGGCCGAGGCCCTGGAGCGGGTCGCCTCCGTCACCGCGCTCGGCAGGCTCGGCACGCCCGCCGACATCGCCGACGTGGTCGCCTTTCTGGTCGGACCCGATGGACGTTGGATGACCGGCCAGAACCTCCGGGCGACCGGCGGCCTGGCCTGAGGCCCGTTCCCCAGGGGGCCGACGCCGTCTGTCACGGATGTGGATACGCAACTAAGACATTGATTGCACCGTAAATACCTGAAATACCGGATGCACCACCGCCTTCCCGGGAATCGCCATCAAGACCGGCTGACAGACCGGCCGGGCAGGAGGCCAAATGGTCACGACCGACCTCGTGGACGAAAGTGGGTCAAGGGAGGGACCCCGTGGATTCCCACAGCCCCTCCCTCGGCCCCGATCAGCTAGTCATCGCCAGGAGGCGTGGGCATCGGCAGGTAGACCCGTCCTCCGCCGCGCACGAACTCCTCGGCCTTCTCCCGCATCCCGGCCGTCAGCGCCTCACCGTCCGACAGGCCGTTCCTCTCGGCGTAGGCGCGCACGTCCTGGGTGATCCGCATGGAGCAGAAGTGCGGCCCGCACATCGAGCAGAAGTGCGCGGTCTTCGCCGGGGCGGCGGGGAGGGTCTCGTCGTGGAAGGAGCGCGCGGTTTCCGGGTCGAGGGAGAGGTTGAACTGGTCCTCCCAGCGGAACTCGAAGCGGGCCTCCGACAGCGCGTCGTCCCACGCCTGGGCTCCGGGGTGTCCCTTGGCCAGGTCGGCCGCGTGTGCCGCGATCTTGTAGGCGATCACGCCCGCCTTGACGTCGTCGCGGTCGGGCAGGCCCAGGTGCTCCTTCGGCGTGACGTAACACAGCATGGCGGTGCCGTACCAGCCGATCATCGCGGCGCCGATGGCCGAGGTGATGTGGTCGTAGCCGGGCGCGACGTCGGTGGTCAGCGGGCCGAGCGTGTAGAACGGCGCCTCTGAGCACAGCTCCATCTGCAGGTCGACGTTCTCCTTGATCTTGTTCATCGGCACGTGGCCCGGCCCCTCGATCATGACCTGGCAGTCGTGCTCCCAGGCGACCTTCGTCAGCTCTCCCAGGGTCCGCAGCTCGGCGAGCTGGGCCTCGTCGTTGGCGTCGTGAATGGAGCCGGGGCGCAGCCCGTCACCGAGGGAGAAGGTCACGTCGTAGGCGGCGAGGATCTCGCATAGTTCCGCGAAGTTCGTGTAGATGAAGTTCTCCGCGTGGTGGGCCAGGCACCAGGCCGCGAGGATCGAGCCGCCCCGCGAGACGATGCCGGTCTTGCGGCGGGCGGTCAGCGGCACGTAGGCCAGCAGCACCCCGGCGTGCACCGTCATGTAGTCGACGCCCTGCTCGCACTGCTCGATCACCGTGTCGCGGAAGACCTCCCACGACAGCGCCTCCGGCCTGCCGCCGACCTTCTCCAGCGCCTGGTAGATGGGCACGGTGCCGACCGGGACCGGGGAGTTGCGCAGAATCCACTCGCGGGTCTCGTGGATCCGCTTTCCGGTCGACAGGTCCATGATGGTGTCGGCACCCCAGCGGGTGGCCCAACGCATCTTGTCGACCTCCTCCTCGATCGAGGACGCGACGGCCGAGTTGCCGATGTTGGCGTTGATCTTCACGAGGAAGTTGCGGCCGATGATCATCGGCTCGCTCTCCGGGTGGTTCACGTTGGCGGGCAGTACGGCTCGGCCACGGGCCAGCTCGTCGCGGACGAACTCCGGCGCGACCCCCTCGCGCAGCGCGACGAACTCCATCTCCGGCGTGATCTCTCCGCGCCGGGCACGGGCCAGCTGCGTGATGCCCGTGGAAGCGGAAACGGCGGAGTTCCCGACCAGCGTCCCGCCGCAGGAACCCGTCCCGCCGCAGGAGGCCGCCTCATCGGGGGAAGCCACCTCGTCGGGGTGACGCCACGCCGCCCTCAGTGGCGGCAGGCCCTTCTTCGAGTCGGCGGTGTAGGCGGGGTCGGTGTACGGGCCCGAGGTGTCGTAGAGGACGACGGTGGACCCGTTGGTCAGCGGAATCTCACGCATCGGCACGCGGATGTCCGGGCGCGAACCGATGAGATACGTCTTGCGGGCAGGCGAAACCGCACCTTGGGCAGGCGAAACCATAAGAAAACTACTCCCTACGCCGGCATTACCCGGTCAGGTTCATGCGGTCGGCAGCGGCGATAGCTGCCCTCTCAGCCCGGTTGCCCCGAGCTCCCGCTTTGGCTTACGTGCCGACCTGGGATCACCCCAGTTCGCGCCCCAATGATGCATTATTTGTCCGCGTTCGGCTACTGGCCGCCAGACGCGGACACGATCGGCTAAAGGAGTCGCTGATTCCCTACCGAGGTGTTCTCAGTGAGAGATTGTGAAGCGGCGTGCTCAGCGCGCTCCTGGGTTGTCTGCCAATCGCACGACGGCGGTACCGGCCTGGGACTCGCCGAACCCCCAGCCTGCGACAAGGGAGCAGCCGACCGCTTCCAGGAGATCGCTCCACGGCCAGTGGTCGGTGCCGTAGTAGAAGCCGCCCTCGCTGCGCGCGTCGTCCTCGGTGCGGCAGAGCATGCGGAGATGGTCGCGGAGCGCGGGATGCGTGACCGCGCTCAGCCTTTCCTCCCAGGGCTCGTCGGCGGAGAAGGCGTCATCCATGTCGTGAATCGACACCAGGTGTCCGGGGCCACGCTCGGTGAACGTGGCGGCCCGCATCGCATCGGTGAGCGTGCCATCGGTGGCGACGCGCAGCAGCACGGTCAGCCAGCCGTTCAGTTTCCCGGATTCCTCGCTGGTCAGGTCGATGCCATGGCGGTCCAGGAGCGGTCCCAACTCCGCGCCGTGCACCAGCGCTTCACCGGCTTCATCGACCGAGGAGACGGTCCGCAGGTCGGCGACGAAGGTGTCGTCGAACGGCCGGGGGCCCTTGTGTCCGCCGTCGCCCCACGCTCCCGTTCCTGCCAGGAGTTCGGCGTCGAAGCGGAACAGCGACTCGCTCAGGCTGAACTGCCATGCCCAAGGAGAGAAGGGGTATTCACCGTCCGGATCCGGAAGGTGCCTCGGCTCCCGACCTGACAGCGCGTCAGGGGTGGCCCAGGGATTCGGGAACAGGAACTCGTCGAGGGGGTCCGAGGCGTAATACACCCCGTATCCGGCGGCGGGGTCGACGGTCGGCTTTCCGCCGAGCAGTATCTCGAAGGCGCCAGCCAGCGCGGCACTCCACCCGCTGAGGTCAGTCGCCGGGGCCGTCTCGGGTGTCACGATGAGCACTCCTTCATGTCGTCGCGTGGGTTGACGCAGGTATCGGCCGCCATTGGCATTTCCCGGGGCCAATGGCGAAGTCCGCCGCAAAGGCGGACGTGATACTTCCAGACTCGTTGCTTATCGGCATCGGTAAAACCACGCAACACGGATCCCCAGTCCGAAAACACCCATTTAGCAGGTTCGCAGCCAGGCTACTGCTGTACTTCGTAGCTGTACGGACGCCAAAGGGACCCATCGCCACAACCCCCGGGCATGAGGTAGTGGGGCCCGTGGTTCTCCGGGCCCGGACGCCTCATGGCCTACTTCAGGTGGAGTCGTTTCATGGTCTTGAGCAGCACCGCGAGGGTGTCGGCGTACTTGTCGTAGGTCATGCCAAGGATCGGCTCGAAGCCGAGCCAGGAGGCCTGGCTGGCGACGGTCTGCACCTCGGTGTACTTCAGCAGGCCCTCGTCCCCGTGGCGGCGGCCGAGCCCGGAGGACTTCATGCCGCCCATGGGCGCGTCGTAGGAGGTGTAGGCCGAGCCGTACCCCTCGTTGATGTTGACCGTTCCCGCCTTGATGCGGGTGGCCAGCGCGCGTCCCCTGGCCAGGTCCCGGGTCCAGACGGAGGCGTTGAGGCCGTAGACGGTGTCGTTGGCCTTCTCAACCGCGTCGTCGTCGTCGTGGAAGCGATAGACGGAGACGACGGGGCCGAAGGTCTCGTCGCGGCACAGGGCCATGCTCTCGTCCACATCGGCCAGGATCGTGGGCTCGTAGAACAGCGGGCCGACGTCGGGACGCGCCTTCCCGCCGGTCAGGACCCTGGCCCCCTTGGCGACGGCATCGTCCACGTGGGCGCCGACCGCGTCGAGCTGGCGCTGGGAGGTGAGCGAGCCCATTTGCACGCTCCAGTCGAACCCGGAGCCGAGCTTCATGTTTCGGGTCTGGCGGACGAACCGGTCGACGAACGCGTCGTACACGCTGTCGTGGACGTAGAGCCGCTCAATGGAGATGCACAGCTGCCCGGCGCTGGTGAAGCAGGCGCGCAGCGCGCCCTGGGCGGCCGCGTCAAGATCGGCGTCGTCGAGCACGACCATCGGGTTCTTGCCGCCGAGTTCGAGGGAGCAGCCGATCAGCCGCGAGGCGGCCGCCTCTGCGATCTTCCTGCCGCCTTTGGTCGAGCCGGTGAACGCCACATAGTCGGCCTCGTCGATCAGCGGCTCGCCAACCTCGGCCGGGTCGCCGAGAACGACCTGCCAGATGCCGCTGGGCATCCCGAGGGAGACCAGCAGGTCGATCGTCCAGAGCGTGGACAGCGCGGTCTGGGTGTCGGGCTTGTGGACCACGGCGTTGCCCGCGAGCAGGGCGGGGATGACGTCGGGCGCTCCGAGGGAGAGCGGGTAGTTCCACGGGGAGATCAGCGCCACGACGCCCTTGGGCTGACGCGCCTCGAACACCCTGGTCGCCAGGGGGAAGATGCCCGCCCTGCGCCGGGGCGCGAGGAGGCCGGGGGCGCGCCGTACGAAGTGGAGCGTGCAGCCCGCGACGTCGAGGACCTCCTCGAAGGCGTGCTTGCGGGCCTTGCCGGTCTCCCACTGGACCACGTCGAGGATCTCCTCGCGCCGGTCGATGATGGCGTCGTACATGCGCAGAAAAGGCTTGATCCGCTCGTGCACGGGCAGCGCCGCCCACGCCCGCTGTGCCTCGCGGGCCTTGGCGTACGCGGCGCGGACGTCCTCAGCCGTCGAGACGGGAAGCTCGGTGAGGGTCTCTCCGGTGAACGGCGCGGTGATCTCCTGCGTCCTGCCGCCGGAGGTCACCTGCCGAACGACACGTTCGATCATGGCCGGATCGAGTGTCCGGTTTGCTCCAAGAGTCACAGCCATACTCGAAGAATATTCCGGGCGATCGTCGTTGACTACCAGGCGGTAACGGGGTGAACCGGACGCGATTTCGATCCGTGGTAGGTGGCATGAGGACATCCATTCGTACGGCCGGCGCAGTCACCCTCGCCGCCGCTTTACTCGCCACGGGGTGCAGTTCCACGGAGACAGTGGGCGGCGCGAGCCGTACGACACCGGTTGTGGACCTGGGGAAGGTCAAGCTGGTCTCCTACAGCGGCTGTGACGACATGCTGACCGGGCTGCGGGCGGCGGCGGTCAAGAACGTCGGTCCGTGGGGGCTCGGGGCTTCGCCGATCATGTACGCCGAGGCACGCTCGGACGTCGTTTCGCCCCAGGCCAAGTCATCGGTGGGGTCGGGACAGTCACAGGAGCACTCGACCACGAACACGCACGAGGCCGGGGTCGACGAGCCCGACCTGGTGAAGACCGACGGCAACCGGGTGATCACGGTGAGCCGCGGCGTGCTGCGGGTGATCGACGCCGCGACCAGGAAGGTCACCGGCTCGCTCAGGCTGGTGGACTCCGAGCAGTGGTGGGCCCCCGCCGACCTGCTGCTCAGCGGGGACAGGGCGCTGGTGCTCTTCTCCGGCGGCGGGATCGTGCCCTACGGCGCGATGGTCAAGCGGGCGGCGAGCCCGGGACCGCGCTACGTGCTCGTCGACCTGTCCGGGGCGCCGAAGGTGATCGGCTCGCTCACCCCGAACGGCTCCCACGTCGACGCCAGGATGGTCGGCTCGACGGTGCGGATCGTGGTCCGCAGCCAGCCCGAGATCCCCTTCCCCGACCTGGGCCCCGGCGACTTCTCGGACAAGGAACGGACCGCGCGGAACGCGGAGATCGTGAAGAAGGCGCCGCTCAAGGCGTGGCTGCCGACGTTCGAGACGACGGACGCCAAGGGCGTGACCTCGACGGGCTCGGTCAAGTGTGAGCAGGTCAGCCACCCCGACGACTACACCGGCACCTCGATGCTGACCGTGCACACCCTGGACCTGTCCCAGGGGATCACCGACAGCGCGCCGATCAGCATCGCGGCCGACGGCGACACGGTCTACGGCACCGGCTCCAGCCTGTACGTGGCCAGCAACCCGCGCTGGTGGTGGTGGCCCAGGCCGATCGACGACACGGTTTCGAACACGGTCACCGAGACCGCGACGCCCGCGAGCACGGAGCAGACCCCGCAGGAGACGCCGAAGCCCAGCGGCACCGGGCAGGCCCCGCAGGTCGAGCCGACGCCGACGGAACCGCCCGCAGTCGTGCCGTCGTCTGACTCCTCGACCTCCCCCTCGTCGCCCGACCCCGCGACGACCTCCCCCGCTCCGACGACGACATCCGCGACGCTCGAGCCCCCCTCGGCGCCCCCGCAGCCGCCCGAGGAGACCGAGGTCCACCGGTTCGACATCAGCGCGCCCGGCACGCCTCGCTACGTCGCCTCGGGGAAGGTGTCCGGCAGATTGCTCAACCAGTACTCCCTGTCGGAGTACGAGGGCAACCTGCGGATCGCCACCACCTCGACCTCGCCCGACGGGCGGAACAGTTCGAGCGCCGTCTACGTCCTCAAGGGCGACACGATGGCCAAGGTCGGCGAGATCGGCGGCCTGGGCAACGGCGAGCGGATCTACTCGGTCCGGTTCATTGGCCCGGCGGGCTACGTGGTGACCTTCAAGCAGGTCGACCCGCTCTACACGCTCGACCTGAGCGACCCCGCCGCCCCGAAGAAGAGTGGCGAACTGAAGATCACCGGTTACTCCGCCTACCTCCATCCGGCGGGCGACGGGCGGCTGATCGGCATCGGCCAGGAGGCGAGTGAGAAGGGCCGCACGCTCGGCACCCAGGTCTCGCTCTTCGACGTGAGCGACCCGGCCAACCCGCGCCGCCTGTCGCAGATGTTCCAGAAGAACTCCGGCTCTGAGGCCGAGTGGGACCCGCACGCCTTCCTCTACTGGGCCAAGACCGGTATGGCGGTCCTGCCGCTGAACACCTGGGACGGCACGGCGGGGACCGAGGGTTCCGCGCTGGTTCTGAAGATCGACGACTCCTCCGTCACCAAGACGGGGACCGTCGTCCACCCGGCGCCGAAGCCCGTGAAGGACACCCGCATGGCCATGTCCGACCCGAGCATCCGCCGCTCGCTCGTCATCGGCGACAGCCTCTGGACGGTCTCCGAGCAGGGTCTGAAGGTCAGTGACATGAACGGCCTCGCCGACCAGGCCTGGATCCCGTTCGACTGATCCCCCATGCCCCGGAGCCCGCGGACACGCAGGTTCCGGGGCACTCCATTACACGGACATATCGACCTTTACAAGATCTTGTCAGGCTACTTGAGTAAGTGTTACCTCTTGCGCAACACACGTGCCCAACGTGTGGCATGGCCAACGACGGCCATCTCTGCGCAGGAGGATCGGTGTCGACCAAACCCTGGTTACGCATCACCGTCATCGCGGCCGCGACAGCGGCACTCGCACTTCCCCTCCCGGGACTCGCCCAGGCACAGCCCGGCGGGCAACCCCCCAAGGCACACGACTTCCAGGCCGAGGAGCACGAGAAGCCCGACCTGGACAACCGGCGGGGCAGCGTCCCTCCCCCCGCCCTGCTCGCCAAGGCCGCGAACGCGGCGACGATCCGATGGAACAGCCTGGGCACCCCCGCGGTCGTCACCGGCGCCGACACCGGTGCGGAGAGCGGTGTAGCGCCCCTCGCCGAGGGCCTGGGCTCCGACCCGGAACAGGCCGCCCGCGCCTACCTCAAGGCCAACGAACCCCTCTTCGGCCTGTCGGCTGAGGCCGTCGACGCCCTGGAGAAGGTCGCGGTCAACCCCGTCGGGGAGGGCCACGCCGTACTGCTGCGGCAGAGGTTCGGTGACCTGCCCGCGGGCGTCGACGGGCAGGTCGCGATCGGCGTGGCGAACGGCAAGGTCCTGCACGTCACCTCGACCCTCTCCCGGTCGAGCGCCCCGCCGCCCGCCGCCAAGATCACCGCACAGCAGGCGCTGGAGATCGCGGCCAGGGACGGCGGCATCGACCTCGCCACGGCGAGCGTGAAGAAGGTGACCCAGGTCGCCGTGCCCGCGCCCGACGGCACGCACAACGCCTTCCAGATCACCCTGATCGGCGGTGGCGGTGGCGAGGCCGCCGCGTACACCACCCACGTGGACGCGGTCAGCGGCGGGATCCTGACCCGTGAGAACCTGGTCGACCACGACTTCCAGCCGGACAACCCGCGGTGGAAGGGCTTCACCGCCAACCCGCCCGGCGACTACTCCTCGACCGACACCCGCGCGACCTGGTGCCTCAAGCCTGGCCCCGGCTGCGACCAGGCCCCCGTCGGCGACGCCGCGACCGGCAAGGCGTGGGACGTGGACCACGCCACGGACACCCCGAGCGGATCCAGCGTCGGCAACTCCGCCAAGACCTTCGAGAACCGCGCGAGCGGCGACCCGTACACCGTCGGCACCCGCGGCAACGTGCTGACGCCCAGCCGCGAGTACGCCTACCCGTGGACCAACAAGTGGTACACGGCCAAGTGCGCCCCGGCCACGTTCGACCAGCCAGGCGAGGCCGACCTCGAGGCGGCGATCGCCAACCTGCACGTCATGCACAACCGGATGCACGACTGGTCCTACCGTCTCGGCTTCACCGAGACCGCATGGAACATGCAGAACGACAACGGCACCCGAGGCGGCCTCGGCGCCGACCCCGAGCAGGGCAATGCCCAGGCGGGCGCGAGAGACCTCACCGTGCGGGACAACGCCAACCAGATCACCGGCCCCGACGGGGTCGCGCCGATCACCAACATGTACCTCTGGCAGCCGCTCGCGGGCGCGTTCTACGCGCCGTGCGTCGACGGCGACTACGACATGTCGGTGATCGGGCACGAGTACACCCACGCGATCTCCGGCCGCATGGTCGGCGGTCCCGACGCCGGGTGGAGCGGGGCCCAGGCGGGTGCCATGAACGAGAGCACCTCCGACCTGTTCGCCATGGAGTACCTCTTCGAGAACGGCTTCCGCCCCGCGGGCGACACGCCGTACGTCACCGGCGGCTACGTCACCGGCGACAAGAAGTCCGGCATCCGCAACTACGACATGTCGGCCTCCCCGCTGAACTACAGCGACATCGCCTACGACCTGGTCGGCCAGCAGGTCCACGCCGACGGCGAGATCTGGACGGCCACCCAGTACGACGTGCGCAAGGCCTTCATCGACAGGTACGGCAAGGGCACCCCCGCCCAGCAGCGGGCGTGCGCCGACGGCAGGATCCCGATCGGCAAGTGTCCCGGCAACCGCCGCTGGGCGCAGGTCTCCTTCGACGCGCTGCTGCTGATGGCCTCCGGCGCGGTCAGCTACGTCGACCACCGCGACGCGCTGCTGGCGGCCGACGCCATCCGCTTCGGAGGCAAGGACAAGGACATCATGTGGCGGGCGTTCGCCGAGCACGGCCTCGGCGAGGGCGCGGCGAGCAAGGACGCCAACGACCCCGACCCGACGCCGAGCTTCGTCAACCCCGCAGGCAAGAACGGCGAGGTGCAACTGAAGCCGCTGTTCGACACCGAGGACGCGGCACTACGGCTCTACGTCGGCGACTACGAGGGCCGCGCCGTACCGGTGGCCGACACCGACCCCGCGACCGCTCTCGGCGACACCGCCGAGCTGACCCCGGGCACCTACGGCTTCCTGGTCGTCGGCAACGGCTTCGGGCACACCCGGCTCGAGCTCACGGTACGGCCCGGCGGGAAGCTGACGCTGCCGCTGGCGCTGCCGAAGAACCACGCTTCCGCCGCCCTGGGCGCGACGGCCTCGGGCGACGGCGTCAACCAGGCCAAGCTGATCGACGAGACGGAGGCGACCGACTGGGCCTCGCTCACCGGACCGGTCAAGGGCAGGTCCGTCACCGTCGACCTGGCCGGGACCGAACCGGTCTCGATCCGCAGGGTCCAGGTCAGCGCCCTGCTCAGGCCGAACATCAACGACCCCGCCGACCCCGGCACCCAGAACCGCTTCACCGCCCTGCGCTCCTTCGAGGTCCTGGCCTGCGACGCGACCAAGAAGGACTGCTCCTCCCCCGCGTCGTACTCGGTCGTCTACACCAGCCCCGCCGACGCCTTCCAGACCCGCCTTCCGCGCCCCCGCGGCGCCGACCTGATCATCAAGTCCTTCAGGATCCCCACGACCAAGGCGACCCACCTGACCCTGCGGGCCCTGTCGACCCAGTGCACCGGCAACCCGCTCTACGCCGGTGAGCAGGACAACGACCCCAACTCCTCGACCGACTGCGCCACCGCGAGCGCGTTCAAGGACCAGCTGAGGGCGGCTGAGTTCCAGGCGTTCTCGCGCTAGTCATCGCGGCTGTGTTGATGGCGACGCCTGGCGGCGTCGCGGGCTGTGCTTATTTGCGACACCTTCGGCGTCGCGGGCTTGGGCGCCCCAGAGCCGGTGTCTTCCCTCGTCGCTCATCCGCTTCGCTTCTTCACTCCTCAGTCCGGACACCGGCGCGCCCAAGCCAAAACCCAGTCCCGGGAAGGGGGCATCCAGGCCGGTCCCGTCAGGGCTGGCCTGGGGCCTGATCCGGGAAGCACCTCCTGAATCCGCTTCGACGCGGGCCTCGGGTGCGGTGTTCTTCGCACCCGAGGCCCGCGTCGGCGCCCCGGCGATCGGTGTTCGAGGGACCTCTCACGGTGGGCCCCCGGTAGAGCGGCCGGTCCGGGGGTGACCGGCCTGGGGAAGGTTCGCCCTACCGGGGGAGCTTCGGGGTACCGGGACCGTGGTCGCCGGCGTTACGCGGCCGTCCGCCTTCGAGCGGCGATGACCTCGTACGCCGAAGGGGCTCGATCCGTCTGCGGAAGGGCCGCCCACACGAGACGTCCCCGCCCTCCGGCCAGAAGGCTGGTTCCCCACCGGCCCTCGCAGATGAGCGAGACCAGGTAAAGGCCCCGTCCTCCGTCGGCGTACACGTCTTGGTTCTCCTTGATCCGTGGTGCGCCGACGAGCGAACCGGGATCGTGGACCTCCACGATGAGGAGGTCCTTGGTGGTGGCGAGCCGAAGGCGTATCAGGGCTCCGGGGCGTCCCTTGTCGGCATGGACCACGGCATTGGCGACCAGTTCAGAAACGATCAGCAGAATGTCGTCCTTTGCGGAGTGGTCTCGACCGACGATGTCCAACGCCTTGGCTCTCGCGACCCCCACCGACGCGAGGGTGTTCTCCAGGAGAACCTCTCCCAGTAGCGTTTCTTCCCACGTGAAATGTCCGTTAATAATTGGTATCACCTCGCTCGTCCAGCCCGTCCAAAGGTAGTACGAAAATTCGTTTGGGCTGTGTGACAGAGCCAATGCCTCCGCCTTTCTTCCGGCGGGCTTTTCCGAGAGTGCCCTTAACGAGCTGGTTTTTTGTGCGAAACTCGCAGCACACCTACCGGACAGATCCGCACCGCAAAAGATTCGATGAGTTCGGCTGCGGTGGGATCCTGTTGTACGGAGCCGCCATGCCCGCCCCCAAGGAGCTGAATCCGGACACAGGCCCGCTGGCCCTTTTCGGTTACGAACTGCGAAAACGCAGAGAGACAGCAGGATGGACCCAGGAGCAGCTGGCCAGGAGAATGCGCTTCAGCGACAGTCTGATAGGGCAGGTGGAACGTGCCACCCGACGCCCCTCACGCATCTTCATCGAGCGCTGCGAAGAGGCGCTCGGCCTCCGGGGCGAGCTGCTCCAGCACTGGCCGGATCTCACCAGGGAAGGTTCGCCACGGTGGTTCCGCACCTGGCTGGAGATCGAGGGCGACGCCCACGCCATCCGTTCCTGGGAACCACTCGTGCTCCCGGGACTGCTCCAGACGGAGGACTACGCCAGAGCGGTCATCAGCGGCAGGCCCGGAGCGACCCCCGACCAGGTGGAGGAGGCGCTGGCCATCCGGATGGCACGGCAGAAGATCTTCCAGCGCGCCGATCCGCCGATGTACTGGGCGGTGATCGACGAGTGTGTGCTCAGACGCCCCATCGGCGGCCGTGAGGTCATGCGCCGCCAGCTCGAACACCTCTTGGAGATGCTGGAGTCCCCGCGCGTCAGCATCCAGATCGTCCCCTTCGACCTCGGCGCCACCACTGGGCTTCTGGGTGGATTCGCCATAGCTCAACTCCGGGGGGCACAGGACACGGCCTACTTGGAGTCGATAGGCACCGGACATGTAACCGATCGCCCGGAGGAGATTCAGGCCGTTAATCTCAGATATGAGACGATCCGCGGCGACGCACACTCACAACACGCCTCAACAAACATGATCAGAGAGATGATGGTGAGGGTATGGACGACCTGAGCGTTGAGCTGGAGACCGCCGCCTGGCGCAAGGCCACCAAGTCCGGATCGAACGACGGAAACTGCATCGAGGTCGCCCCTCTGTCGGGTGGCCGAGTCGGTCTGCGGGACACTGAGGCCCCCGGCCAGGCACCGTTCGTGGTGAGTGCGGGTGTGTGGGATGCCTTCATCGACGGCGCCAAGAAGGGCGAGTTCGACTTCTAGTCCGACAAACGACATGAGCCCTCGGCCACTTGGCCGGGGGTTCTCGTATTACATCAGGTCACACACATGTGTGGCTTACCTCAAACAGGTAGTACGCCTGGCGTGCATGAACGGTCCGGTTTAGCGTCGTGGAGACCTGTTCTCCCTGCGGGAACTGTCCGCCGGCGCCTCTGCTTCGACTTCGCCCTAGGAGTCGGCGACGGGAACAGACAGAACCCGGAAACCTGGACATTTATCGAGTGCAACCCCAACGGGCAGTGGGGATGGCTGCCTGATTCATCCGCGATGGCCGAAGCTGTCGCCGACACCCTGCTGGAAGGATGGTTCACATGAACCTGGCAGCCGAGCTTCGTCGTAAGCTGGCCAACGCGATCGGCTCCACGGACTGGCACACGGCGTTGGAAGCGGTGCCCCGCGAACTCTTCCTGGGCGACGCCGTCTACCGGTACGAACCCGAGCGCGGCTGGACTCCCGTACGACGGTCCGAGATGAGCACCGACGACTGGCTTGCCCTCGCATACACCGACGAGACGTGGGTGACCCAGATCGACGGAGTAATGGCCGAGGACGCGGCCGGACCGGTGGTCATCGTGCGGCCCACCTCGTCGTCCACCTTCCCGGGGTTGATCGTGCTGATGCTGGAAGCCGCCGGGATCAGCGAGGGGGACAGGGCGCTGGAAATCGGCACCGGACCGGCCTGGGACCTGCCGGCGTAGATCGCAAAAACAACGTGAGACCTTTGGGCCCCGGTAGGGGTCAGCGTGGTTCCGTCAGCGGGGGGCGAGCCCGTCCAGGGTGAGGCGCACCAGGCGATCGGCGTCCTCGTGGGATGTCTGCTCGCGGACCCAGGCGGCGGCGTTGATCAGGGTGAACACATCCGTTCCTGTCACATCGGGGCGGACGGCTCCGCTCCCCCGAGCGTGCGTGATCAAACGCTCGCCGATGTCGGCCATCCGCACGCAGGACGCGTGCAACTCCGACGCCTCGTCGTCAAGGCCGTTGGCCAGCATGGCCGCCAGCCCGCTGTAGGTGGCGGCGTGTTCCACGACCGCGCGCACCCAGTCGGCGAGGGCCTCTGTCCCCGACGGGTGGGCGAGCAACCGCTCACCGAACGCGAACAGGGCGTCGTTGCGGTCCCGGAGCAGCGCGCCGACCAGCGCGCGGCGGTTGGGGAAATGCCCGTAAAGCGTGCCGATGGCCACTCCGGCCCGGCGGGCAATGCTCTCCAGTGACGCCTCTGTGCCGCGCTCGCGGAAGGCGGAGTCGGCCTCGGCCAGAAGGCGCTCGTAGTTGCGCCGCGCGTCGGCGCGGGGGCGGCGGCTGCCGGTGCTCATGTGGGAGTCCCTGTTAATTCGAGGCTGCCTCGGTATATTGTTTTCGAGGCAACCTCAGTTTATTGCAGGGGTGCGCCATGTCATGAACGCGCCCCCGGCGGGAGAACTACCCATGATCTTGGTAACCGGTGCCACCGGATCCATCGGCACACAGCTGGTCCGGCGTCTCCAGCGGGATGGAGTGCCCTTCAAGGCGCTGGTCCGCGACGAGGCCAAAGGCAGCGCGCTGGACTGCGATGTCGTCGTCGGCGACTTCGACGACACGGACTCCCTCGCCGCCGCGATGCAGGGCGTCGACCGCCTGTTCCTCAACGCCGCCGGGGCGCAGCCGGTGTCCGGAGAGCAGCCGATGATCCGGCAGCAGCGGGCCGCCATCGACGCGGCACGGGTCGCCGGCGTGTCGAGGATCGTGAAGGTGTCCGTCTGGCACGCCCACGAAGGCGGAAGGCTCGCCGAGGGCGCGCACTGGGAGATCGAGCAATACCTCAAGGCGTCCGGACTGGGCTGGTCGCTGCTGCAGCCCAGCGGATTCATGCAGAACTTCATCACCGGGGCAGGCGCCTTCACCGAGGAGGGGAAGCTCGTCGGCGCTTTCGGGGACAGCCCCGTGTCCTACATCGACTGCCACGACATCGCCGCCTGCGGGGCCGTACTGTTGACCGGGCCGTACGGCCACGGCGAGACCTTCGTGCTGACCGGCCCGGAAGCGCTCACCCAGGCCGAGATCGCGCAGCGGCTTTCCGCCGCGCTGGAAAGAACCGTTGAGTACGTCGACCTGTCGCCGGACCGGCTTTCCGCCGCGCTGAAAGCTCAGGGCCTCCCGCCGCGGTTCGCCGACGATGTCGCCGCGCTGTCGCAGGCGGTGGCGAACGGTTCTCTCGCCACCACGACGACATCGGTGCAGGACCTCACCGGCGACAGGCCACGCACGTTCGAGGAGTTCCTGGCCGCCAACCTGGACGCGCTGAGAGCCGGCCTGGTGTCGTCGGGGGGATGAGACCGGGACCATTGGGAAACAGACGGCCACCGCTGTGATCATCCAGGTGGGGTGAGACGGAAGATCATGCGGTGGCCGCGGAAGAGCGTCGCCGCCGGCCGTCCGCGCCCCGGCCGGCGGACGTCTCACCCGTCCCGGGTGACGGTCACTGCAGGTGGTCGTGGATGGCCCGGGACTGGCGGGGGATGTCGACCCCGGTCCCGGGCCCGAACACCTGGTCGACGATCCGGGCCGCCGCCTTGCCGTCGGCGGGCGGGCGGAGGTCGGTGGTGAAGGCCCGGTAGCGCTCCGCGTGGTCCGCCGCCACCCGGTCGAGGTCGCGGATCGTGTCCGCGACCTCCCCTGCGGTGCGCAGCAGCGGTCCCGGCGCCAGTGTCTCCAGGTCGAAGGAGAAGCCGCGGACCTCGTCCCGGTAGTGCTCCAGGTCGTAGGCGTACAGCAGGATCGGCCGTCCGGTGACCGCGAAGTCGAACATCGCGGAGGAGTAGTCGGTGACGAGCACGTCGGCCACCAGGTAGAGGTCCCGGATGTCGGGGTAGGCGGAGACGTCGAAGACGAAGCCCGAGCCAACCTGGGGGACCCGGTCGAAGGTGTTCGGATGCCTGCGCACCAGGACCACATGGTCCTCGCCGAGCCCCCTCCACAGCCTGTACAGGTCGAGGTGCAGGTCGAACCGGGAACGGCCCCTGCCGTGGTATCTGTCGTCACGCCAGGTCGGCGCGTACAGGACGACCTTCCTGCCCTCGGGCAGGCCGATCCTCTCGCGGATCGCCGCGACGGGTCCCGGACGGGTCAGGGCGTCGTCGCGCGGGCTGCCCGTCTCCAGCACCTCCCCCTCGAAGCGGAAGGCGGAGCACAGCGTCCGCGTGCTCCACGGGCCGGGTGAGACCAGGTGGCTCCACTGCCCGACCTCCCTGGCCAGCCGTTCCCGGTGGGCGGGGTCGGCCAGCGGCCCCCTGTCGATGTCGAAGCCCACACGCTTGGGTGTCGCCCCGGGCCAGGTCTGCACGACCACCTGGTCCTCCCGCCGCCGGAACCACTTCGGGAGATAGGCGTTGGTGACGACGTATCTGCAGGTCGCCAGTGCCTCGAAGTGCTCACGCGCGGACGTCGGGACGGGAGTGACCACGTCGGGCAGCGCCACCTGGCCATCCCTGACGTGCCACAGGAACTCCAGGTCCGCCCCCCTGCGGTGCAGTTCCTCGTAGATCGCCCTGGGGTCGCCGGAGAAACGCCTGCCGCCGTGGCTGTCGAAGAAGACGGCCTCGCGAAGCGGCTCCTCCTGCCGCAGCCGGGCGTGGAGCCGGTCGCGCAGTGTCCGCCTCGCCTTGGGGTCCTGCGCCTCGCCGCGCAGGTCGCCGCCGACGACGAGCTCGGGGACGCCCTCCTGCCCGGTCTCGAAGACGACCTCTCGGTGCGGGGAGGTGTGGGTCACCGGCGCGTCCAGGCTGGCCACGATCCGCCGCTCGCGTCCTGCGGCACGTACGGCCATGCCGTACGTGCCGGAGGGCAGCGGCAGCCGCCCCGCGAGGGAGACGACCTCCCGCGGCGTCACCGTGACCGTGAAGCGCCCGCCGGACACGCGCAGCGGGAACAGATGCTCGTCGAACCGGCTGCGCGAGGTCACGACCAGGTGCGCGGGCTCCTCACCGACCGCGGTCCCGGCCAGTTCCAGGTCGCCCTCCCCGGTCCACTCGGCGCGCTGGACGTGGAAGGCGGAGGCGTGCTCCCGCAGCACGAGGGCGCCGGAGGCGCAGGCGCCGACGGTGAGGTCCCGGCCCGCGTGGACGTGACGGCACCCGGCGCCTCCCGCCGCCACCGAGCCCGCGCCCTCGACCTCGAACCGCCACTCGGTCGTCCTGTCGAGGATCCCGGCTTCCGGACTCGACGCGGGCAGCGCGGGAAGCCGGGAGGAGAGCAGTTCCCCGAGGTCGATCGCGGCGCGGAAGCTCCCGCCGGACACGCTGAGCGGATGCCTGCGGACCAGCCCGCCCTCGGCGCGGGACACGCGCAGCACGGGGTCGGGGCCGAGGTCCTCCAGGACGCGGCCCGCGAGCAGCAGCCGATCGCCGTCCGGGGTGCACTCCGTGGCCAGGACCCGCTCCCGTTCGACGCGGACGCGAAACTCCCCCGAGTCCGTCCAGTGGGGCCAGACCCGCACCCCCCGCCGCGGGCCGTGGTGCTCCAGCGGCGGCCCCTGGTGCGAGTCCTGCCTTCTCAGCCGTTCGCGTCTGAGCATGCCCCGGTGCACGACCCACAGGTCAACGCGCCAGGTCGTCTCGGCGCCCGCCAGTCTGTCGCCGTCGACGGCGAACCGGAAACCGCACCAGTCCTCCGACTCGCGGGAAACCAGCGAGGGGGCACTGAACACCGTGACCGGGACCCTGAACCCGCGCCCGGTGTCCTCCCGCACGAACCAGGCGAACACGTGCTGGTGCCTGTGCTCCTGCGGGCTGAGGTATCTCAGCGTCACCCTGCCCTGCACGCAGAGCCTTCCGCCCTCCCAGCGGACATCGTCGATCCGCTGCCTCGGCTCCAGCTCATGGCGGAGCCGGGTGACCTTGGACGGCAGCGGCACCGGGGCGGCGAGATGGTGACGGTGCAGGCGCCTGACGACCTTGGCGTCCGGCGGGACCGTCCGTTCCCACTCGAGGAACTCGAACAGCTCGGGCAGCCGGCGCTCCCGCACCAGCTGCCACCTCACCCGTTTCGGCGCGGGCAGCCGGGAGAGCACCCGGGGATCGACGGCGTCGAGGTACTCCCCGGCCAGGTCGAGGAAACACTCACGGAACGCCTCCCCGCCCCTTTCCAGCGCCTGGAGGAACACCGGCAGGTCGCCGTCGAGCACGGTCAGGTCCCAGGCGGGCACGTGCGCGGCGCGACCGGCACCGAGCAGGAAACGCCGCACCGAGGTGACCGAGGCGAAACGGTCCTCGACGCCCTTCACGTGTGTGCGGTCCTGGGTGATCGACAGGGAGTCGCCGTCCCGCTCCCTCCACAGGTAGATCGGGCAGGCGAGCACGTCGACGGCGGTGGCGAGGAAGTGGGCGGGCAGCGCGACCGAGGTGTCCTCGTAGAGCACACCCTCGGGGAACCGGAAACCGTGCTCCTCCCAGAACGACCGCCGCCACAGCTTGTTGGTGACCAGACGGTCCCTCAGCAGGGTCTCCCCACGGGTGACATGGGTCCGCGTGACCCGCTCGGCGAAGGTGTCCCTGTGCATGTTCGACTGCCACGCGCCCCGGCCGTTGAACCGGTGCACGTTCCCCGTGACGAGATCGGACCCGGTCTCCGCGAGGGTGGCCGCCATGGTCTCGAGGGCGTGTGTCGGAAGCATGTCGTCGCTGTCAACGAAGGCGAGGAACTCCCCCGACGCGGCCCGCAGGCCCGCGTTGCGCGCCGCGCCGAGCCCGGCGTTGGCCTGGCTGACGAGGACGAACCGCCCGTCCCGCTCGGCGAAACCCGCGGCGATCTCCGCGCTGGCGTCGGGAGACCCGTCGTCGACCATGACGACCTCGATGTCCCGCCACGTCTGGCAGGCGAGCGATTCCAGACAGGCCGCGAGGTACGGCTCCACATCGTAGATCGGAACGATCACACTCAGTCCTGGCAAGGTGTCGACCCCCATGGCTGGAACGAGCTGGAACGGATCCGGGACGACCGAAGAACAGGCGACCGATCCGGGTGACGACGATCAGCGGGAACACACGCCCTCCCCGCGCTCACGGTGTCCCACGGCGCCGGTACGGCGAGCGGTGACGCGAACCCGACCGGCGCCGACGAGCGGCGCGTGACCCGGTGGACGTCTCCGGTCACGACACCGGACGTCTCCGGACCGGGTCCCGTCCTGATGGACGTCGTCTGGCCGTTTCTCATCCTGGACGGCTCCCCCCGCGGGAGCGGGACCGCCTGCTGCGGCGGATGCCCGCGACGGAGAGCACTTTTCTGAGCCCTCTCCCGAGTCCTTTTCTGAGTCCTTTTCCGAAGACCCTTCTGAGGCGCCGCGCCGGTGTGCGGTCGAGCCTGCCCTGCAGCAGCACCGTCCTCCGCTTCCAGCGCAGTGCCTTCTTCCTCCACCGCCTGGCCTTGTCGGAGATCCGGGGTGGGCTTTCTTCGACCGCCTCCATCGCCAGCAGCCCCCAGGTCTCCCCATCGAGCCACTGCGTGCCGAAGGCGGCGTCCACGACCTCCTCGAGGTCGGAGGCGCCGCGGCCCGTCACGAGCATCCGGGCGCGGCTGAACGCGGCGGTCCGTTCGAGCCTGGCCGCGACCACCCCGTCACGCCCTCCGGGGTCCTTCCCGCCGCCCTCCGCCAGTGCCAGTGAGACGAGCCCGTACTCCTCCTCGTTCGCGAGCCGGGTGAGCCGGTGCAGGCAGTCGGCCCCGGGCACCCAGCCCGGCGGGCACACGAACCTGAAGGGGGCGGGGAAGGGGCTCTCCGCCACGCTCTCCACCAGGTCGACCCGGCCGTCGTGCGCGTAGAGTTCGTGGATGAGCCGCAGGTCGATGTCGGGGTCGTCGAGCGGGGCGCGGCGCCCGCCGGGAACGGCCGTCCAGGGCCCCACGACGGCGACCCTGACGTCGGCGACCGCGCCGCGCAGGAACCCGTCGACCGTGGCGCGGACCTGCTCGTAGGACGCGTCGCCGACCGTCACCACGACCTCGACGAACGGGACCTCCCACTGCCTGGCGGGGTGTTTGCGCAGCCAGCGGTAGCTGGGAACCCGGTTGGCGAGGAAGACCCAGTTGTGCCGCTTGACCTCCCGCTCCCTGCGCATCATCGTGGACGCCCCCAGGTGGCGGCTGCGGGACTCCCCGTCCGCGACGAAGACCGCGCCCGCCTGCGCCAGGCGGTAGCCGAGCTCGGTGTCCTCCGCGAGGACCAGGGAGGTGTCCATTCCCCCCGCGGCGCGCAACAGCGAGGCGGGTAGCGAGGCGCTCGCGCCGACGTGGACCTTGAACGCGTCGAACCCCGCCTCCCGCAACCCCCTCGTCTGCTCTATGTACTCGCTGCTCCAGGTCTCCGTGACGTTGCCCCCGGCGCCCCCGGCGTGTCCGGCGTGTCCCGGGGGCGCCGTGCCCTCGGCGCCCTCGGCGCCCTCCACCTCGAACAGCTTCTCCGTCGCGTCCGCGCTCACCGCGGCGTGCACCTCGGCGGGACCGAGATCCGCGTCCCAGGTCGCGACCATCTTGAGCCTGCCGAGCACGGTGAAGTAGTCGGCCAGGTGGTGCCAGCGCATCTGCGCCTCGACCTGCTCGCGGAAGACGACCATGTCGGCGTCGAGCCAATGGATCACCTCCCCGTCCGCCACGTCGACCCCGGTCTTGCAGGCCCACGCACGCCCCCATCCCCCGGGGCGACTCCGCACGATCCGGGTGTGCTCGGGGACGATCTCGGGAAGCCGTAGCGCGGGCTCGCTGCCGTCGTCGACGACGACGACCTCCATCAGGTGGCCGGGATAGCTCTGCGCGGCCAGGCTCGCGAGGGTCAGTGGGAGGCTGCGGGAGCCGTACGCGGGGATGACGACGCTCACGGTCCTGCTGGGAGTCCAGGCGCCCAGCGCTGGAGGGGTCACGGCGCCGAAGTCGTTGAGCCGGATCAGCGGCTGCGCTCCCCTCGCCGGATGGACGCGCACGTCCTGCATGTTCATCGTCGACACCTTCATCTATGCCTCGTCACGCTCTCCGGTCGCGGAGAGCCCTTCCATTTCCATCAGCGGATTGGCGTGGAGCCCCCTCCACTGCCGCCTGAACGACCGGAGAAAGGCGTTGATGGGCTCCTGCCACGTGTGACCGGAGGCCTCCCTGCGCCGGAGGATGTAGTTGAAGCCGTGGGTGCGGTAGACCCTTCCCCCGGCCGCCGCGACCGACTGCAGCAACTGGCCGTCCACGGTGCGCGGAATCGGCCGGAACCCTCCCGCGTTGTCGAACGCCGCGCGGGACATCAGCATGGTGCCGCCGGCCACGATGCCGGTGTAGGTCTCCGTGGCCAGGTCACGGCGTACGGTGACACCGATCCGCTCCAGGTAGACGAACTCTGGCGCGGAGCCGACCAGGTCGGCGGACGAGTAGCGCTGCGCGAGCAGCAGGTCGGACAGATGGTCGGGGCCGTACCAGTCGTCGTCGTCCATCTTCGTCAGATAGGCCCCCGAGGCCCGTTCCGCGGCCTGGTTGAGGGCGTCCCCGAACACCAGGCGCGAGTCGGCCTCGATCACCGTGATCGCTCCCCGGTACGCGGAGAGGGCCGCCGCGGCGTCCGGATGGTCGGCGGGGAAGCCGTGCAGCGTCAGGATCACCTCGACCTCGGGTCCCCGCTGCCTGCCCACCTGTTCGAGCGCGAACCCGACCATGTCGGGCCGCCGCGTGCACAGCAGCACCGAGACCGTCTGCGGGGCCCGCGGCCTCAGGCCGCTCGCGGCGGCGATCCTGCGCCACCTGCCCGCGACACCGTGCAGATCCAGCGCGCACCGCCGCAGCCTGATGCTGTACTGCTCGCGGACCAGGGCGTCGGACAGCCGTTCCGCGGCGAACCCGTCCAGCAGCGCCGCCAACTCGCCGCCGAGCAGGTCACGCCACGCCGCCCCGGGCTCGGCGACCACGGGGACGCCCGCTGCCGCGAGGCCGCAGACGGCACGGGCGACGCCGAGCGGGACGCTCCAGGCGGCGCCGAGGTCGACGGCGACGCCCGCGAGCCCGCGCAGGCGGGCGACGTCCACGTCCGTGAGGGATCCCGAGACCGGGAGGCGTACGACGACGTCCTCCCCGACCACCTCGGGCGCCCCCGACCGCTCGACCAGCTGGGCGACGGGGCCGTCCGCCGTGGGGAGGAAGCCGATCGGACAGACGGACCGCTCATCGATCGGCGCGAGATGGTCGGGCCCGAAGCGGCCGGGCGCGGGATCGCCGGGTTCGGGGCGGTCGACCAGGGGCGCGGTCTCCGCCTGCCAGACGGGAGCGTCCGGGCCTGCCGTACGGAGGGAGAGGTCGCATCCCGGCGCGTCGCGCCTGGCCGGAACGGGGCCGGAGACGGGTGCCGGGGTGGCGTTGGGGTCTCCCGGCCGCCAGTGGCCGGTTCCCACCCCGGCGAGGGAGACGACCGGGGTGTGCAGCGTCTCGCGGGGAAGGCCGCCCAGCCCGCGGGCGAGAGCGCGCAGGACGTCGCCCGCGGGCGCGGGCCTGCCGAAGGTCACATCGACGCGCCACGAGTAGGCGGGCGGGCGCCCCGAGTCGCGGGCGCGCCGTTCCCCCCTGCGGACCCGGATGTCGCGCAGTGTGCGCCAGAACGGGGCGCCGTCCGGGACGGGCACGGGCGCCATGCGCCACGGCGGGGAGTCGGCGACGATCACCGTCAGCGCGTGGGCCCGCGGCAGCATGCCCCCGTACGGCACCGCCCGCCGCAGGTCGGCGGGGGTCCTCGCGAGGAGGAAGAAGTCCTCCCGCTGCTCTTTCCCCCGCTCCTGAGCCCGTTTCCCGTTCTCCCCCGCGCGCTCCTTCCCGTTCTCCTCCGCACGCTCCGCCGCCGCGATCACGTGATCGGCGGGGACGACGTCCAGGTCGGTCCAGGTCGCGTCGATCTCCTCGCACAGCCTCGACAGAGCCGCCGGGCTGCCCTCGAACCCGATGTGACAGCCGAGAGCGGGAGGCCTCGTATCCGGTTCGCGGTTCATCCGCCGCTCCTGACGAACACGTCCAGGCCCTTCTCCGCCGGGTAGCCGGTACGGACGACCTCGGGGAAGCGAACGGCCCAGTGGTCGCTCACCGCCTTGTCCCCCTCCCGCGCGGCGTCGTCGAGGAAGATCGCGACCTGTTCCGAGCAGTGGGGCAGCAGGAGCGGGAGCGCGGGATAGCGCGCGTCGGGACCGGTGTCGCCGGGCGGCCCGTCGACGAAAATGAGGCCGACGTCCGCGATGCCCGCGAGGGCCTCCTGGGAGTACCAGAGATAGGTCTCCGACTCGTTCTCCCACGGCCCGAGCGGCGCGTCGCGCACCTCGACGACGGCGGAGAGCCCGTGCGCGCGGACCAGGTCGCGGCTCGCCTCCGCGTAGCGCGGTTCGTGCTCAAGCGCCACGATCGTCGCCCCGATCCGCTCGGCGACGTAGCCGAGCCACACGCTGGAGGACCCGCTGCCGCACTCGACGATCATCTTGGGCCTGGTCCTGAGGATCCATCCGGCCATCACCCGCAGCACGTCGGGCGACGCGGCCCAGCCCCTGAGCGCGGGAAGCGGGGCCCGGGGGGTGATGAGCGCCCTCAGGTCGGTGAACGCCTCCAGCTGCGCGTACGAGCGGTCGATCGCCTTCTCCAGGGAGCGGCACTCCTTGCCGACGCGGGTGAACCCGCGCTCGACCAGATCGTGCGACCTGGTGACGGCGCGGAGGCATTCGGCGTGCCGCGCCCCGCTCTCGTTCTCCAGCGAGCCGACCCTGCGCTCAAGACGGGCGAGCGCCCTGCCCGTCGCCCTGCCTGCCCGTTTGGTCCTCGCGTTGCCCCGCCGGGACACGCGCAGCACCGAGCGCACGGCGATGAGCGTCAGGCCCCCCGTCCCGGCCACGAGCCCGGCGGACAGCACCGAGGGCAGGCGCGCGTCGATCTCACCCGCGCCGTACGCCAGCGCCGACGCGGCCAGCGCCAGACCGGCCGCGACCTTGAGAGAACGACTGGGAACTCTTTTCGACGGCATACGTATCCGGCCTTTCGGGAAATTGCCCGCACGGATCGCCTTTCAGCGCCCACCGGCCATTCAACGGGCAACGTTGTGAAAATAACGTAGTGGCCACGTCAAAGCGGCGGCCCGCGCTTGGCCCGGGCTTTGCGAAGCCCGGGCCAAGGGCTTGCGCACCATAAGGAAATGCCGGGATTCATCCCTGAATTTCACGGGAAACTCACCGAAAAACGCGCCCCCTTGAGGAGGAGCGGCGCCACCCTCTCCACTGGGACAGTCCGGCACTCACCGACAGTGACGCGGAGAACGCGGAATGACACAAGACGTCTCCCCGGAACGCCGTACCATCGGGAACCCCTGTCCTCGTTCTCAGAAACGATTGTCGGGCCGTACTTTCGTCCGATACCCACATGTCCGAAATCCCCCAATGATCAAGACATGCGGAAATTCGCGGCCCTGTTACTGGGGCTTTTCATACCTATCACCCCTCTCACGCCGGTGACGGCCGCCACGACGCGGGCCGCCGAATCCAGCGGCGTGATCTCCTGGACGCCCTGCTCGGAGGATCCGACGGCGGAGTGCGGGACGCTCGCCGTACCGATCGACTGGAAGCGCCCGGCGAGCGGCACGTTCGACGTGGCCGTCGCCCGCCGCAAGGCCGCCGACTCTGCCGCCAGGATCGGCGCGCTCGTGCTGGGGCCGGGCGGTCCCGGCAACTCGGGGGTTGAGGAGGTCCTCTACGGCCCGCAGTACTTCAGCCCCGAGATCCTGCGCCGCTTCGACCTCGTCAGCCTCGACCCGCGCGGCACGAACCGGAGCCACCCCGTGGTCTGCTCCACGGACCTGATGGCGCAGGCGCCCGATCCGATCATGAAGAGCCAGGCCGACTTCGACAAAATGCTGGCCTACAACGAACGTCTGCGCGCCGACTGCAGGGCCCGCACCGGCCCGCTGTTCGACCACGTCGACTCCCTCAGCACCGCCGCCGACCTCGATGCCTTCCGTGCCGCGCTCGGCGAGGAGAAACTGAGCTTCTACGGCGTCTCCTACGGCACCCTCCTCGGCCAGCAGTACGCCGAGCGCTACCCACGCCGGGTCCGCGCCTTCACACTCGACAGCACCATGGACCACAGCCTCGACACCCAGGGCTTCCTGGACACCGAGACCTGGGGCATGCAGGACGCCTTCAACGAGTTCGTGGCCTGGTGCGAGCGGGACAGCCGCTGCCTCCAGCACGACGGGGACGTCAGGGCACTATGGAAGGGGCTGCTGGCCCGCGCCGATCGCGGTGAACTGCCCGATCCCGAGCAGCCCGACACCAAGGTGACCGCGCCCATGCTCGTCAACACCGCGATGGGCTACTTCTACAGTACGAACTCCTGGCCGCCGTTCTCCGAGCTCCTCGCCGCCCTCGACACCGGCGGGGCGACACCCAAGGGGGCGTTGCCCCTGGTGCCCCCGGCGGCCGCCAGGACGGAGGAGGTCACTCCCAACACCGTCCAGATCCTCTGCCTGGACTTCCGGCTGCCCGTCCGCGACTACCGCGAGTACGGCAAACACCTGCGCCGCCTGGCGAAGATCGCACCCGACATGCGGTACAACCTCCAGGCGCTCCTGCCGGTCGTCTCCTGCCTCGGGCAGCCGGATCCGATCCCCAACCCGCAACATCACCTGAGGGTCCGCACGGACACTCCGCTGCTGGTCGTCAACTCCAAGCACGACCCCGCCACCGTCTACCCGTGGGCCACGAGCACCGCCCGCCAGCTGGGCCGCTCGGGCCGGCTGCTCACCTACGAGGGCTGGGGCCACATCACCTACCACAGGGGGACGTGCGTCACCCAGGCCGTCGACTCCTACCTGATCTCGCAGACCCTCCCGGCGCGGGGAGCCAGTTGCCCGGCCGTCCCGCCCACCGACGAGGCCAACAGGCTCCAGGAGCTCGGCCCCCGGCGACCCGGCACACTGGGCTGGACCTCCCTCTTCTGACCCCTTTCTTGGCCCCTTCCGCTCTCCCCGCTCGTACGCGCGTCGTGGACGCGCGTACGAGCACACACGGTGGACGCTCACACTTCATCCTCGGACGAGCGGCATCGGGCACCAGCTCCGCACGGAGAAATATCCCCACAAAAACCGTTATTTCGGCCATCAACTGGATTTCGGACGTCCGAAACGCCTGCCACCTCGCCGCCCGTCTCACCTCTGTCACGAATGCGAGGAGGCCGAGGCCGGGAAACACAGACACCACATGGCGTTCCATGAAGTGCCGTAAGACGCGGAGACCCGCTTCGCCGACCTCGCAAGTGGTCCGAAAGCTCACAATTCCCCACTATTCCTATTTTTTCATATTTGACTGATCATCAGTCCATGCGACGATTAGCCGCCCTGTTACTGGGCCTCGCCATTCCTCTCTCGTCCCTCGCGCCGGTCGCGGCCGCCACGACACGGACCGCCGAAGCCGGAGCCGTGATTTCCTGGACGCCCTGTCCGGAGGAACCGGCCGTGGAGTGCGGGACGCTCGCCGTACCGATCGACTGGAACCACCCGGAAGGCGGCACGTTCAACGTGGGCGTCGCCCGCCACAAGGCCACCGATCCGGCCGCCAGGATCGGCGCGCTCATGCTGGGGGCGGGCGGCCCCGGAGGATCGGGGGTGGAGATGGTCTTCGGAAGCCTCAAGGACCTCAGCCCCGAGATCCTGCGCCGCTTCGACGTCGTCAGCCTCGACCCTCGCGGCACCAATCGGAGCCATCCCGTGGTCTGCTCCATAGACCTGGTGATGCAGGGACTTCCCCCGATCATGAAGAGCCAGGCCGACTTCGACAAAATGCTGGCCTACAACGAGCGTCTGCGCGCCGACTGCCGGGCTCGCACCGGCCCGCTGTTCGACCACGTCGACTCCATCAGCACCGCCGCGGACCTCGACGCCTTCCGCGCCGCGCTCGGTGAGGAGAAGCTGAGCTTCTGGGGCGTCTCCTACGGCACCCTTCTCGGCCAGCAGTACGCCGAGCGCTACCCGCGCCGGGTCCGCGCCTTCACACTCGACAGCACCATGGACCACAGCCTCGACACCCAGGGCTTCCTGGACACCGAGGCCTGGGGCGCGCAGGACGCCTTCAACGAGTTCGTGGCCTGGTGCGAGCGGGACAGCCGCTGCCTCCAGCACGACGGGGATGTCAGAGCGCTCTGGCGCGAACTGCTGGCCCGCGCCGACCGCGGCGATCCGAGTCTCTCGGGGCTCTCGGGGCAGGAGGGCACCTCGATGGCCGCGTTCACGCTCATCGAGACCGCGACGGGCCTCTTCTACGATCCCGCCAACTGGGAGTACTTCTCCCAGTTCCTGGCCGAGGTCAACGGCGGCCGGACTTCGCGTCTGGGCCCGCCGCCCGCCCCGTTCAGCGGGCCGCCGGACGTCTACCCCTCCCCGCTCCAGATCTTCTGCCTGGACTACCGGCTGCCCGTCCGTGACTACCGCGAGTACCGCGAGCACCTGCGTCGGCTGGCGAAGATCGCGCCCGACATGCGGTTCAGCCCCATCGCGCTCCGCCTGACCGCCGGCTGCCTCGGACAACCGGCCCCGACCCCCAACCCGCAGCGCCGTCTGCGAGTCCACACGGACACGCCGCTGCTGGTCGTCAACTCCCTGCACGACCCGGCCACCGTCTACCCGTGGGCGGTGAGCACGGCCCGCCAGCTCGGCCGCTCGGGACGACTGCTCACCTATGAGGGCTGGGGGCACGGCGTCTACGGGCGTGGAGCGTGCGCCACGGGGGCCGTCGACTCCTACCTGATCTCGCAGACCCTCCCGACGCCCGGAGCCCGCTGCCCGGCCGTCCCGCCCTCCGAGGTCAACCCGCTCCGGGAACGCGTCACCCCGCCACTCGGCACGTCAGGCCGACTCCCCTACCTGTTCTAACCCGCCCCGATCCCCTTCTGGCCTCCCCGGGCTCGCCTTCGCGCGAGCCCGGGGATCTCACGGACCCGACTATCCCGCCCGACACCTAAAAGAAGTTGAATGCGTCAAATGTCGCCTTTCTCGGGTTATATCCGCTTCAGGTTGCCTCGCGTTCATCACTATTCGAGGGTGCTTACGGGTGTTACTCTTCCGAAGTTCGGATCATCCATAATTGGCCCGCCCGCATTCGTGCCCCCGGCCGCTCTCACCCGAGCGATTTCCCGCGAAAGCCCACAGCGGGCCTGTTCCCTCCCCGCAGACCCGTAGATCATCCGGGCTTCCGGAAACGGGTCACCCTCAGTTTTGGAGCGTTACATGCCGAACGGCAAGATCTTCATGACCCGAGGTGTCCTGCGCGACCTCAAGACCGGGAGCACCTATGACATCCCGCAGGAGCTCAGGACTCAGCCCGTGGGCACCCTCGTGACCTACACGCTCGCCTCACCCCGGGCCGTCGGCAGCATCACACCGGGCCTGACCGGCATGATCATCGCGAACAACGCCGTCGACGACGAGGCGGGTCTGCTCGTCCCCCTCAAGACCGCGCTGCGGGGGGCCTACCCCGACCGCACCCGCGTCCGGTTCTACGGCACCGCCGACGAGGTCAGCGGGGTGGACGCGCTCCAACTCGTCATCGGCGCCCAGAGCCGCCGGGTCGACCTCATGGACCCGGCGGAGAGCGCCCCCTCCCCCCTGTCGAGCCTGGGCGTGTCGATCGAGCAGGACGCCCAGGACAAAACCGACTTCGACGATGACCAGCTCTACTACCACGTCGGAGCAGGCTCCGCGTGGACCACGCGTATCCACACCTGCACCGTGCTGGCCATGTGGAGCCGCACGGCGAAGATCTCCTACCTGTCCCACGCCGACAGCAGCACGTCCTCGCAGACGATCGCGCAGCACATGGGGGAGTTCTTCACGGCCGCGACCTCGAAGAAGGCCGACCTCACCGCGACCGGTGAGCTGAGCATCGTCCTGTTCACCGCCAAGGACACGCTGACCAGCAAGAACAGCTCACTCGAAAGCATCCTGCACGCGCTGGACCTCCTCTCCGCCGCCCATACCAGGGCCGTCTACGAGCGGGCCAGGTGCCACATCGCCGGCCCCAGCGACGCCATCGTGGTCTCGACGGACGCGCCCCCCAAGGTGCTCCTCGCCTACCAGGACCACCTGAAGTACCTGCTGAACCGCTACGCCATATATGGCGAGCAGAACATCCGGGGCTTCCTCATCGGCGTGCTGCAGGACGCCATGGTGAACGCCGAGTTCGAGCCCGACGCGTACGAAGCGGCGAAGAAGGCCAAGACGCAGAACGACAGGGACCTCTACCTGCTCCTGGCCGCCCTGGTGGGCTACGACGAGAAGAAGGCGCTCGAACGCTGGGACTGGTGACCGTTCGAGCGCCGGTACGGCGAGCAGTGAGGCGGGGAGGACCGGCGCTGATGAACGGCGCGCAACCCGCTGAAAGAGCCCGGTCACCGCGCCAGCCGTACCATCCACGCCCTCCGGTGACCGAGGATGGCCACCGGAGGACTCACGCCCGTTCCAAAAAGGTCAGCCGAAGTGGCCGCCCTTGATGCTTTCGACGAAAGTGGTCCACTCACCGGGGGCGAAGACCAGCGCAGGACCGGCGCTGTCCTTGCTGTCACGGACACCGACCCGCCCCTGGAGCAGCATGGCGATCTCCACGCACTCACCGCCGTCCGGCCCGGAGAGCGATGACTTCATCCACTCGGCCCTGTTCAGGTCGTCCATCGGCTTCTCTTTTCCTCGATCAGGACAAGGGACTCGCGCTGGGACAGGGCTTCGGCTCGGATTGCCTCGTACCACGTCAGCGTCTCCCTCACCTCTCCCGGCTGATCTGTGGTGTGCCCACGCAGCGCGGATTGCAGGTACACGGTATCCACCATGCCCTTGCTCTGCGCAATGACAAAACCGCCGAGAAGGCCCGTGGTCGCCCGTGCGATGTAAGGGAGCACCTGAATGGTGATGTGGGGTTGTTGGGCCGACTCCAGCAGGTGGTCGAGCTGCCCCAGCATGACTTCGTCGCTTCCCACCGGACGCAGAAGAACGCCTTCGTCGATGACGACCCAGAGCATGGGCGGATTCTCACGCCGCAGAACCGCTTGACGTTCCATTCGGGAGGAGAGTGAGTTCTCCGCCGACGCGGAAGACACCCCAGGCTTTCCCCTGAGAATGGCGCGGGCGTATCCCTCTGTCTGGAGAAGCCCGGGAACGGTGAGCGGATGCCAAGCGCGGAAGCTTTCCGCCTGTTGCTCGATCTCCACCCACTCCCGGAACCATGGTGGGATCTTGGCGTTCATGTTGTCGATCATCGACTTGAGACGCCCGAGCGCTCCTTCGAGTTCGAGTGCCTCATCACACCTTCTGACGAAATCATCAGTAGGTGGCCTTTTCCGGTTTCGGTCATACTGACCAAACCATACGAACTTACGGGAGACGGCCATCGTGTCGGCGAAGCCGTAGGCGATGGCCTCGTCAGCGTCGAGGATCTTGTCCCTCCGAGGCGCAGCGACCTACGACGTCGAGCCTCGCCCGGCCGAGCCCCGACGCTCCGGCATCGCCGCCGAGTACCAACCACCGGAAAAGCCCGACAGGCCCTGCTAAGGCCTGTCTGATGATTCGGCGTGGCGAAGCCAGAGCATGATCGACGCGATGGTGACGCCTTCGAGGTAGCGACCGGCGAGCTTGTCGAATCAGCGCACGGGTACGGCCTGCGGCACAAGCGCGGACGGCTCGCCCAGCCATACTTCCTGGCGGCCGTTGACGGTGACGGTCAGCCCGAACTCCTCATGTCCCGGCTGTCCCTGCCCGACCCACCAGCGGTGAGCGACTTCGACCTCGTCCCACAGGCTGCGGGGACCGCCCTGGTAGACCTGTGAGTCCGCAGGGTCGTCCTCGTCGAAGTACACCGCCGCCCAGGACCGATCACTTAGACCGAACAGCCACATGGTCTGTACTCCCTGCGGGCTGCGCGCGAAGGCACGGGCGCAATCGGGCACCAGCAGGCCGAGCGCGAAGTCGGAGGCCGCATAGTCGGATTCGTCCACGATCTGCGCGGCTGGCAGCTCAGTGGTCGAGCGGCGAGTGTCGATGGGCCAGCCCTCTCCAGGGAGGTAGTCGTCGTACTCGGGCCAGTCCAGGCGTTGGGAGCGCACATGCATGAACCGGGCAGCGCCGGTGAAGTGTCCGCCGGCGGTGCCGTCGTCGGCCACTGTCAGGCGCACGATGGCGTTTTGCCCGCTGTAGCGGCTCCCCCACGGCATCACCAGCACCCCACCGGGGCGGGTCTGCGCGATCCAGGCCCCGGGGACCTCGTGAACGCCCACTGTCACCAGAATCCGATCGTACGGCGCCCGCTGCGGCCAGCCGAGCAGACCATCACCGGTAACAATCTCGGGATGCCACCCGGCGGCGGCCAAGGCCTTGCGTGCGGTCTCGGCCACCGTCTCGTCGACCTCGACGGAGACGACGTTGCGTTCTCCGAGCCGGGCCGACAGCAGCGCGGCGCACCACCCTGTCCCCGTGCCGATCTCCAGCACCCGCACCCCGTCGACCACCGACAGATCGGCGAACATGGAGAACACCGCGCTGGGCATCGAGCTGGAACTGGTCGCCAGCTCACCGGGCGCGGCGCCGGTGTGGCGACCGTCGTCCCACTGCGTGACGATCGCCACGTCGGCGCCGGCCCAGCGCTGCCACTCCTCAGGATCCTCAGCCCGGGAGACGGCGATGTGCCCCTGATCCGTGGAGGGCCACATCGCCTCGGGCAGGAACAGCTCGCGGGGGACCGTCTCGAAAGCCGACGTCCAGTCGGGGGTCAGCGTTCCGGACCTCAGCAACAGGTCGCGCAGCCTGCGCCGCCCCGGCTCCACGGTCACTTCTTCGGGTTCGGCTTCTCATGCTTCCCACCCGGTGCGGCGCCGTCCGACTGTGCCGGTGTCGGCTTACCGGGACGGAGCTTGTCATGCTCGGCAGGCTTACCTGCGTGGTCTCCCATGCGTCTTCCTTCTCCCACCGGACTCTTTACGTAGAGTGATTGCCTGTAAGCGTAACGTCCGGCAGCGTGGCTCAGTAGGCATTCAAAAGACCGGGGAGGTTCACCGGGCCGCGCGCCGTTATCGGTCGCGAGTGATGGCGGCGATCACGGGGAGGAGCGCGAGGGCGACGACGCCACAGGCGAGAGCCAGGGTGGAGAAGCCGCTGACGGCGACGACGAGGCCCGAGGCCATGCCGCCGGAGGCCCCGGCGACGGCGACGGCGACGTCGACCAGGCCCTGGGTTCTGGCGCGGGTGGCCGTCGGGACGGCGTCGGTGATGATCGTGGTACCGGCGACGAGACCAAAGTTCCAGCCCAGCCCCAGCAGCGCGAGGGCCGCCGCGAGCGGGGCTACGGAGTCGCCTGGGGCGACGGCGGCGACGATCCCGGCCGCCAGCAGGGTCAGCCCGGAGGCGACGGCGACCGTGAGGCGGCCGTAGCGGTCGACGAGCCATCCGGTCAGGGGTGAGGGCAGGTACATCGCGCCGATGTGGATGGCGATGACAAGGCCGGAGGCTGCGGTGCCGTGGCCGTGGTCGTGCATGTGGACGGGCGTCATCGTCATGATCGCAACCATGACCAGCTGGGTGAGCGCCATGACCAGCACACCGACCAGCACGCCGGAGCGGCGCCTTTCGACCGCCGGACGCGACCGGCCGTCGGCGTCGCCCGGCTGCGCGTACGCCTTGGCGGTGCGTTCGGCCTCCAGGGTGCGGGCCAGCAGCAGCGGGTCAGGGCGCAGCCAGATGGCCAGGACCAAAGCGGCCATCGCGTAGGCGGCACCGGCGAGAAGGAACGGCCCCGCCAGGTGGGGGATGCCGAGGGTGTGGGCGAGGTCGCCGGTGGGCGCGGCGAGGTTGGGACCGGCCACCCCGCCCAGGGTGGTCGCGACCAGCACGGTGGACACGGCACGGGCGCGGTGGGCGGGGGCGGCCAGATCGGCTCCGGCGTAGCGCGCCTGCAGGGTGGTGGCCGTGCCGGCACCGTAGACGAACAGCGCGAGGAACAGCAGGACGGGGTTGCCGACGACGGCGGCGGCGATGACACCCACGCTGCCGACCGCACCGGCCAGATACCCGGCGGCAAGACCAGGGCGGCGGCCACGGGCCTGGGAGATGCGCCCGACGGCGACGGCCGCCAGCGCGGAACCGGCGGTGCCCAGGGCACTGGGCAGACCGGCGAGGCCGGTGGAGCCGAGCATGTCTTGCGCGAGCAGTGCACCGACGGTCACGCCGGCCGCCAGTCCGGCGCCGCTGAGGACCTGGGCGACAACCAAGACGATCAGGATGCGACGCTGCGTCCGGGAGTGCGAGGGGTCCTCGATCCGGGCAGGCACGGAAGTCGTCAAGGGGGAGTTCCTTCGATAGGCGTGACCCGGCAGGACGGCGCCACCGGCGCGGTTCCGACGGGTGAGGTCGGCGGAGGCGAAGGAACAGGCCGACGGGCGCGGCCGAGATATCGGCCGCGCCCGGCCTGCCCGGTCAGCCCAGGTCAGCCCAGGTCAGCCCAGGTCCAGGCGGTCCACCAGGCCGGCGGTGGTGAAGGCCGCCACCACTTCGGCACGCCCCTCGGTGAAGTGGGCCCAGCTGTCGTAGTGGACGGGAACCACCCGGCGGGCGCCGAGGACCTTTGCGGCCTCGGCGGCCTGGGCGCTGTCGAGGACGATCAGCGCGCCGTCGAAGAGGACGGGGAAGCGGGGAGCCCCGGCGAAGAGGATGGCGGTGTCCACCGGGCCGAAGCGCTCGGCGATCTCCCTGACCAGGTCGAGCGATGCGTTGTCGCCGCTGACGTAGACCGTGGGCAGGCCCTCCCCGGTCAGGACGAACCCGACGACCTGGCCGGTGACCGGTTCGACCTCCTCACGCGCGCCGGGCCCGTGGACGGCGGGCACGCCCGTCACGGTGATCGTGCCGCCGCCGGGGCGGTCCAGCTCGATCGACTCCCAGTCGGCCAGCCCCCTGGCTCCCTTCCCCAGGCGCCGCCCGCCTCCGGGCGTGGTGAGGGTGAGCGGGACGTCGGCGAGTAGGGCCCGCCCTGAGGTGTCGAGGTTGTCGGGGTGCTCGTCGTGGGAGAGCAGGACCACGTCGACGTGGCCGAGGTCGGCGGGCGCGGCGGAGGAGGGGGCGGTCTTGGTCAGGATCGGGCTGCCCGACCTCTGGAGGTCGTCGGGAGCGTAGTAGTCACCGGGAGCGTCGAAGGTCGGGTCGGTGAGAAACCTCAACCCACCGTATTCGAAGAGGGCGGTCGGGCCGCCGAGAACGCGGACGGGGAACTGCTCATCGATTGAGCCTGCAGAGGCCACAGGAAACTCCTCACGGATGAAGGCCGGTCTATCCGTGAACTGACGGTAGTTGTTTCTCATGGATGAATGCAAGCCGTAACATGAGACCCATGAGGGAGACCCTGATCGCCGAGTCCGCGCCGCCGCCCGCGCCGGGGGCGGAGCAGTACCCCGCCCTCGACTTCGTCAACAGCGCCGTCGCGCTGCCCGGCGGGCAGTTCATCGACCTTCTCGGCACCCCTGCGACGGCGAACCATTGGCTCACGAAACACGGCCTTGCTCCGGCCGACGCCGGGGTGCAGGAGATGTGCACGGCGCAGTTGCGCTCGCTGCGCGAACATCTCAGGTCACTGTTCGCCGCCCGTGTCGCCGCGCTTCCCGCCCTGCCCGTGCCCCTGGCCGCCGTCAACGACGCGCTGAGCAGGGTCCCCACGGCCGCCCTGCTGTACTGGGACGAGAAGAACGGCCCCTACCGCGCGGTCCCGTGCCCCGTCAACGAGATCCTCGACCACGCCCTCGCGACCCTCGCGGCCAACGCGGCCGACCTGCTCACCGGACCCGACGCCGAGCGCCTCACCGCCTGCGGATCTCCCCCCTGCAACCGCTACCTGCTGCGCCACGGCCGCCGCCACTGGTGCTCCATCCGCTGCGGCGACCGCGCCCGCGCCGCCCGGGCCTACGCCCGCCGCCCCCGGCCCGGGACGCGGTGAGCGAACAAGGTCTCCCCGGGGAGTCTCATCCAGGGGTCTCCCCGAGACGTCTCGCATGGGACCTCTCACCTCACCCGCCCGCACCTCCGCCTCCACCGTGCTCGTGCTTGTCTGAGCGCCGGTACGGCGAGCGGCGAGGCGGGAACGACTTCGGCGGCGGGATCGGCGAGTTGCTCGGCGTCTCCGCGCTCGGCGCCGCCGCGGTGGCCTGCGCCGTGATCGCGACCCGTGAGCTCGCGCCCACCTGGCTGACCTGGTTCGGCGCGGCTGTCGTCGTGGCGTCGGCGCTCCCGCTGGCCGAGCTGGCCGGGGTGGACGCCGGGGCGCTGACCAGTGTCGGGGTCGCCTCCGTCCAGCTGTGGCTCCTCGCCGCAGCCGCCGTCCTGGTCGCGCGTGCCCGCGGGCATCACCGCTGACCAAGCCCCTCCCCGCCCGAGGGGCGATGATCCGGCGCGGCGGGGAGGTGGCCCCCCGCCGCACCGGCGTGACGCGAGCGCCCTACCGTCCGGGCGGCATCCGGCCCCGCGGCCGTACCCGGGAACGCGCCCACACCGTCATCAGGGTGACGAAGCGGGTTCAGACCGGTGTCGTGACCGTGGGTGAATCGCCTGAACCAGTAGGTTGTGCCTGCGGGGCGGAAACTTCCGCGGGCTTGGAATTCACCAGCCACAGGCCGGTGAACACGGCGCAGACCAAGGTGACGGCACCGGCCGCGACGAAGGCGCTGTTGAGGCCGGCCTCGAAGGACGCTCCATCGGATTCCCGGGTGCGGACGATGGCTCCGAGCACCGCCACGCCGAGCACCGCGCCGATCTGCCGGGTGGTGCTGCTGATGCCCGACGCGAGGCCTCCCTCCTGTGGGCCGACCGCCTGGATGGCGGCGCCGGTCAGCGGGGACATGGTCAGAGCGAAACCGATGCCGACGACGGCCAGCCGCCACCACACGTTCCCGTAGCCGGTGTCCGCGTGCACCAAGCCCAACGCCAGCAGTCCCAGCCCGGCCAGCGCCAGGCCGATGGTGACCACGATCCGGAAGCCGTACTTGGCGGCGAGTCGGCCCGCAAACGGGCTGACGATCACCATGCCGAGCGAAATGGGCAAGGTTTGCAGGCCGGCGCGCAGAATCGAACTGCCCTGGACGTATACGAAGAACTGGGAGAAGAAGAAGGACGAACCCATGAGCGCGAAACCCACCACGACCATCGCCGTGTTGGACACCGTGAACAGCCGCTGCCGGAACAGCCGCAGCGGCAGCATCGGCGTCGAGCCACGTCCTTCGACGACGAAGAAGACGGCGAGGATCACCACCGCGGCGGCGAAGCCGCCCAGGATCACCGGCGAGGTCCAGCCACGGGAACCGCCCTCGATCAGCCCATAGGTCAACGCTCCCACACCCAGGACGGACAGGACCGTCCCCGGGATGTCGATCGTCGGCGCGCCGGGATTGCGGGACTCGCCCAGGATGTACAGACCTGCCAGCAGCAGGACCGCGCCGATGGGCACGTTGACGAGGAAGATGGCGGGCCAGCCGAAGGCGTCCACCAGAATGCCGCCGACCAACGGTCCGGCGGCCAGGCCGATTCCGCTGAATCCGGCCCACAGCCCGATCGCCTTGACGCGTTCCTGCGGGACGGGATACGCGGCGGCGAGCAGGGCCAGCGAGGCGGGACTCAGCGCCGCGGCCCCGATGCCCTGCACCACCCGTCCGGTGATCAGCCAGCCGATCGAGGGTGCGACAGCGCACAGCGCGGACGCGATGGTGAACACCGTGACACCGGCCAGGTACAGCTGCTTGCGGCCGAAGCGGTCGGCGAAGACGCCGCCGGACAGCAACAGCATGGCGACCAGCAGCACGTAGGCGTCGACGATCCATTGCAGGCCGGTCAGTTGAGTGTGTAATCGCTGCTGCATGTCGGGCAGTGCCGCGCCGACAATGGTGCTGTCGAGCAGCACCATGAACTGCCCCAGGCAGGTCACTGTGAGCAGGGTTGCCTGGTTCGATCGAATGCCTACGGCCACAAGCGGTCCCTCCGACCCTTCGAGATGCGCATGCCTCTGCACGATAGTTCGATAATTCCGAAGTGTCGAATAGTGAGGTATCGTTGAGGCATGCGACCGCTACCTCAGCCCCCGCGCGAGTCACTGACACTCGCGTCAGTGCTGCACGCGCTCGGCGATCCGGTGCGCCTGGAGTTGGTACGGCGGGCCTGGATCAATCCCGAGTCGACCTGTTCCGCTCTCGCCGACGGTTTGGACGTGCCGATGTCGACGCTGTCCAACCACTGGCGGATCATGCGCGAGGCCGGGCTGATCAGCATGACCGTCGACGGCCGACACCGGCGGATCCGGCCACGCGCCGACGATCTACGCGATCGCTTCCCGGGCTTGCTGGATCCGATCCTGCGCCTCGGTACGGCCGAGCCGTTGAACAGCGGCCTGCCGTAAAGGTTTCGGCGTGCGCTGACATGGATGTCAATCCCTGGCATCGGGCACGTGTCCACCGTCGGGCAGCATCTAGTCGGATGCGTCTCGGCTGAGGGAGTGCGCAGACCAGGGCCTCTGCGCCGTCGATCCGGCTGGGTGTCGGTCAGTTCTTTCCGATGTTGGCTTCGAACTCGGCGACCGTCGCGAGGGTCTGCGGGAACAGCCGGCCGAACGGGTCGTTCCGGTCATAGACCGAGCCGCCCAGGCCGAACAGCACGCCGCGGCCGGACCGGTCGAACTTGGTGACGGTGAACACCGACCCGTCCCAGACGACGGCGAGGGCCTGGTCGAGGCCGGCGCGGTTGCGGCGGGCAGTGCCGGAGAAGCCATGGTCGATGTAGAACCGGTATCCCGAATCGCCATCCACGGCGGCCGGCAGCAGGAGCCCGAGTTCGTCGTAGAGCCGCAGGGCCTTCGGCGACAGCCGAGCTGCCCGAGCGAACGCTCCGATCGTCAGCAGCTCCCGCACCACTCCTCCTCGTCCCGGCCACGACGACCGGTGTCAACGATGCTGGGGCTTCACCCAAGGGGAAGGTCAACAACATCACCACCCTTCCACGCGCCTTGGCAGGACCGCTCCGACAGCCGGTCCACCAGCTCGCGCATCTGCGCCTGGTCGTCCGCGGCCTTCTCTGCGGGTCGTACCGGGCCATCACGCGCGTGCTCGCAGCAACTCCCAGCTCCAGGCCATGACCGCGCGCAGCGTGCGGTGCCGGGGCAGCGCGGTGCGGCTGCCGGTGGACAGCAGCCGGAACCGGTCAGAGGATGCCCCGCCGTCAACTCGCCTCAGGCCCGAACCGACGCTTGTAGGCCGACGGAGTGATGCCGGTCGCGCGACGCATCAGCATGCGCAGATTGGCGGCGGTGCCAAGCCCGCTGCGCCGCGCGACCATCTCGAAGCGAGACTCACCTCGCTCGATCAACCGGCATGCCAGGGCGAGTCGTTCCCCCGTGAGCCATGTCAACGGCGTCGTGCCCAGTTGTGCCTGGAAGCGGCGATGCAGCGTCGCCGGACTGACCGCCGCACGCGCCGCGAGGTCGGAGACCGTGAGCGGTGAGTCCAGCCGTTCCTGGGCCCAGGCCAGGATGGGAGCCAGGGACTCGTCCGGCAGGTCGGGTATGGGGCGCTCCACGAACTGCCGCTGCCCACCGTCCCGGTGCGCCGCGAAGACCAGGCGCCGGCTCACAGAGTTGGCCACCTCCGCGCCGTAGTCGCGGCGGACCACGTGCAGTCCAAGGTCGAGGGCGGCCGCGCTCCCCGCCGCGGTGAGAATGTCACCGTCATCCACGAACAGCACGTCTGATTCGAGCTGGACCGAGGGGAAGCGGGCCCGGAAGGAGTCCGCCCACTGCCAGTGCGCAGTGGCCCGGCGCCCGTCGAGGACTCCGGCCTCCGCCAGCGTGAAAGCGCCGCTGCAGAAGCCGATCAGGCGCGCACCGCGCGCGTGCGCCCGTCTGATGGCATCGAGCACGGCCCGGCGACGGGGCACCTCGACGTCGGGGCGGTTGGGGACGATCAAGGTGTCCGCCGCGTCGGCCACCTCCAGATCGCCGACTCCCGTAAGCGTGAAGAATCCGTCCCGCATCAGGGTGCGGGGCTCGGGGGAGCAAAGCCTGAAGTCGTAGAGATCACGACCGAGCTCCGGTCTGCGCAGACCGAAGACCTCGGTCGCGCAGCCGAGCTCGAAGGGGTTCGAGTTCTCGTCCACGATCGCGACGACCCGGTGTACGCCCGCCGCGTGAACCGCGTGCGAGGATTCTTTCGCCATTTGCAATTCCTAGCAGTTACGCCGACCATGCGGAACGGCGGAGGATGGGCTCATGAGTAACGAACCGATCCCCCTCAGCAAGGCCTTGGCCTCCTTCGACGCCCTGTGGAGCCCTCGCATCGTCACGCGCGTCAACGACTATGACGTCCGCATCGCCAAGGTCGAGGGCGAACACATCTGGCACGTCCACGACGACACCGACGAGTTCTTCCTCGTACTCGACGGAGAACTGCACATCTCCTTGCGCGAGCCCGCGGGGGAGCGCACGGTCCTGCTCCCACAGGGTGCGGTCTTCACCGTTCCCCGAGGCACGGAGCACAGGCCGTACGCTCCGTCCGGCGCCGCCATCCTGATGTTCGAGCCCACCGGGACACCGACCGTGGGCGATCGCCACGACGAGATTCCGAGCCACGTGGACGCAACCACCGGGCACGCACTCAACACCTGAGCCGACAGGCTTGCTGAAGGCGGTGGATCTACGCACGGCGGCTGCGCTCGGCTTCACGGTGCCCGGCCAGCGCCAGGAGCTGGATTCCGACCCCGCCGGCCGCTACGCCCACCACCTGGAAAGCGCTCTTTCGTGGAGGCCCGCGCCGGCCTTCGCTCGATCCTTCTACCGGGCCCGCCCGCCCCAGGACGACAGCGCAGACGGCCAGGGCCGCAGAGATTGAATTCTCCCCTACCGGTCACCGGCGGTGAGGTTACGCTTACGACGACCGCTCCGCGTCAGGGGCCCGGCAAGGGAAGGAAGACGCGCATATGGGAGATCATGAGGGCAAGCCCGTTGAGAAGGAAAAGGTGCTCAAGCCGACGCCGTTGACCAAGGAGCAGTCCGACGGCCGCCCCGATGACGGCAAGCACGCGAAGCCCTCGTCGAAGTGAGCGGTACAGGGCCGGGGCAGCGGATGCTACGTGATCATCTGCTGACCTCCGGCGCGATGACCCCTGACTGGGCGCCCGCCTACGACGCGGTCCCCCGGGAGCTGTTCCTGCCCGAGGTGATGTGGCCCTCTGTCGAGGGGCAGCGCGTGGTGGCGTCCAAAGCCGACGACCCCGAGGAATGGCAGCGCTGGGCCTACACCGACATGCCTCTCATTACCCAGTGGGACGACGGTCGGCCCCGGCGTGTCGGAGCCGACCATGGGGAACTGGCGACCAGCTCCAGCTCGATGCCGAGCGTGGTGTTCTCCATGCTCGCCGACCTGTCGCTGGTCGATGGGGCGAAGGTGCTGGAGATCGGCACCGGGACCGGCTGGTGCGCCGCTCTGCTGTCGGCTCGCCTGGGTGAGGACAACGTGGTGTCGATCGAGATCGACGAGGCGGTGGCCAAGGCCGCGCGCAAAGCCCTGGCCACCGCCGGATGGCACCCGAAGGTCTTCGTCGGTGAAGGTCTGCTGGGCATGCCGGAATGGGCGCCCTACGACGGAGTCCTCGTTACCGCAGGTGTGCGTGAAGTGCCCTACGCCTGGATCCGGCAGACCCGGCCCGGCGGGGTGATCGTGATGCCATGGGGGCCGGACCTCACCGATCAGAACGCCATCGTGCGGCTGGTCGTGGCCGGCGACGGCAGTGCCAGCGGGCACTTCACCGGGCCTGCCCGGTTCATGCATGTGCGCTCTCAGCGGGTGAGGTGGGATTTCAGCGACTACCTGCCTGACGGCCACTGGCCCGCTGACACCCGCGAGTCCTCGACGGCGCTCACCGAGGCCGATGTCGTGGCCGAGGGCTCCTACGCCGCGGTGGACTTCGTGCTTGGCCTGTTGGTGCCCGGCTGTTCCTACACCGTTGGTCGCAGCCCGAGCGGTAAGCAGACCATGTGGTTGTTCGGGCTGAGCGACCGGTCATGGGCCGCGACCTTCTTCGACGAGAACGACCCCGCGGACTCGCGGGTCTACCAGGGTGGGCCACGCAGCCTGTGGGACGAGGTCGAGGCCGCGCACCGCTGGTGGGTCGAGCAGGGACGGCCGGGGCATGAGGAGTTCGGGCTGACCGTCACCGCCGACGGTCGCCGGCAGGTATGGCTGGGCGAGCCATCAGCGCTCGTATCGCAAGCAGTGGCCGTGCACTGAAGTGTGAGTGTGGCAGAGGCCTCCGTTGACGTTCGGTCGGCAGGGGCCTTCGCGTTTCAGAGAGCGTGCCGAGAACCTCTCGGGCGCCGGTAACCAGCTGAGTACGCCTATTGCGCCTGACGCGTTTGTCTCGCCTTCTGCGTCTTTTTTCAGCGTCCCAGTTGCCTGGAGAGTGACTTTCTCTGCACCTCTGGTGTGATCACATGCCTGCGCGTCTTTCGTTGCTCAGGGGGTTCCAGTGGTAATGACACAGGAAGCAACGGATAAACAGGTCGGCGGCCCACCTTCCACACTGTGTGCGAATATCTATAAGGAAGCTCCGACCTGCGCATCCATTGAAAATTTCGCCAATACCGCCGGGACCCCCAGCGCCGTGCACTCGAGTGCCGAACCGCGGGTCAACAGCGCCGGCCAGGTTTCCGGCACCCACAAGATGCCGTTCCGCGAACGATACGGTCAATTGTCGACTGTTTTTCATCGATTGTCAGAGCTACAGCGTTCGCCAATGTATTCAACGTGGGAAGCGTGTTGTCCCTGAAGTGCTTCTCGAAGTCATCGAAAGCCTTCAGAGCATTGGCCGAGCTGTAGGTCCCCGGCTCTGCAACCCGGGTCCGACCACACCGGCCAGTCGTAAGGCTCGCGTGCGAAAGTAAGATCATCCAGCCGTCGAGGTGAGGCCTGGTCCAGGGCGACGGGCGAGTGGTTCGGGGCTGGCCAAAATGACGTCTTACGTAATCGCCATGAGCTTGTGGGCCACTACACATAACAAGCGTCCCGGGAGGAGGTTCGTATGCCAAACTACTAAATTATGGAACGGGCATTTCGGATGTTAGGGCGGCCTTGATCGGGATCCTCCTTCCCCCTGCCGACCCCCGGCGCTGAGAGCGAGCATATGACCAGGGATCTTCTGGCACTGCCGACGAACGAGTTCATCGCAGGCATCGACGCGGTCGCATCCACGTTCGACTCCGCCAGCTATCCGCAGCAGAACCTTCCCGCCGACGACTGGGAACACCTGGTGAAGGCCGGTGTCCTGCTTCCATCTCTGCCCAAGCAGTTCGGAGGCCGCGACAGCCACGTCGAAATGTGCCGGATCGCCGAGACCACCTCGGAGTGGAACCTGGCATTGGGCGTCCACGTGACGGTCAACATGGCGCTCGGTCTGCGGCCCGTCGCGAAGTGGGCCGGTGAGGACGCCCAGCAGGAGATGCTGCCGCTTTTCGCCGGCGATGATCCGCTCATGGCCGGGCTCGCCGCCACCGAACCCGGCTGCGGCTCGGCTCTGTCCAGCATGACCACCACGTTCGAGGAGGTCGAGGGAGGCTACCGAATCCGCGGCCGTAAGCACTGGCAGGCCCTCAGCTTCTCCGCACACTGGTGGCTGGTCGTCGCTCGCCACGCAGATTCCGATCGCCGCGAGTACGGCTACTTCATCGTCAAGCGCAGCGAGGGCTTCCGCACCATCGAGCGCTACGAACCACTGGGCCTGAAGGTAGTCGACTACGGAGTCAACGACATCGATGCGACCGTTCCCCGGCACCGGCGGCTCAAGGTCGAGGGAGCGAACCTGGGCACCATGGTGGAGATCCTCCTGGTGTCGCGGGCGATGATGGCGGCATTGGCGTGCGGATTCCTCCGCCGTGTCAGCCGTGAGGCGCACGCGTACGCGGACCACCGCAAGATCGGGACGGCGCCGTTGTCGACGATCCGGTTCGCCCGCTACAGGCTCGCGGCCATCGACACCTCTTACACCATCTGCGAGGCGCTCAACCACTATCTGCAGACGACGTTGGACGTCAAAGCCGACATGACACTGGCGTTCCCCGCCGTGCAAGCCATCAAGACGGTCGCCTCCGAACGCATGCTCAGTTCGGCCCTGCACTACCAGCAGCTGGCCGGCGGCGAAGGGTACCGATGCGGCTCACCCACCAACATCGCCGGCCAGGCGGCCCTGGACAGCCGCGTCTTCACGATCTTCGACGGTAACAACGACCTGCTCAGCCAGCAGCTCACCGAGTACTGCCTGGCCCGGCAAGCCAGCCAGCCCCTCAGCGGCTTCCTGGCCGGCTGGCCACTCACCGCGCCCGCCGTCACAGCTCTCAAGCCGGACCTGAGCTTCCTCGATCAAGACCTCGACCAGGAACATCAGGTGCTGGCCGGCCGTGCCATCGCCTACCTGTTCGCGGCCGGTCAGGTCATGCGGTGGGCCGCCGAGACCCGCGCCGCCCCCGGCAGAGTCCAGGCCGCCACCGAGTTCCTCAACCATGACCTCGTCGGCATCGCCGCGGAATTCCGCCTATTGGCCACCGGAATCCTCGGCGACGCCGACGATGCGGTACGGCCGCCCCATAGCGCGTTCTCGCATCTCGCCCAGACGTGACCAGGAGGGTCGGCATCCGCCGGCGGACGCGCATGCAGCAGCTTCGCACGACAATCCCCTGAAACCATCATCACCCCAGGTTGACAGGGATGCACGACCGTATTCAGGAACGCGGCATTAGATGCGGTTCGGGTCGGGGACCGCGACCGGGACGATCTCGGGGGCGCCCAGGCGGATGGCGTCGGCCTCCTGGTCGGTGTCCTGCTCCTGGGAGAGCCGCTCGGCCTCTATGCGCTTGGTGTAGTACTCCACCTCACGCTTGACCTGCTCGGCATCCCAGCCCAGCGGCCCGGCGAGCAGCTCGGCCGCCTCCTCGGCCACGGCGACCCCCCGGTGGAAGGTCTCGATCGAGATGTGCGTGCGCCGGGACAGCACGTCGTTCAGATGCCGCGCGCCCTCGTGGGTGGCCGCGTAGACGACCTCCGCCCTGAGGTAGTCGTCCGCCCCGGCCAGCGGGCGGGCCAGGGACGGGTCCTCCTCGATCAGCGAGATGACCTCGTCGACCAGCGAGCCGTACCGCTGCAGCAGGTGCTCGATCCGTGCCACGTGCAGCCCGGAGGACTGGGCGAGGCGCTGCCGGGAGTTCCACAGCGCCTGGTAGCCCTCCGCCCCCGCCAGCGGGATCCGGTCGGTGCACGACGGCGGGACCCGCTGGTCGAGCCCATGGGCCACGGCGTCGACCGCGTCCCTCGCCATGACGCGGTATGTCGTGTACTTTCCCCCGGCCACCATGACCAGCCCCGGCACCGGGTGGGCCACCACGTGCTCGCGGGAGAGCTTGGAGGTCTCCTCCGACTCCCCGGACAGCAGTGGCCGCAACCCGGCGTAGACGCCCTCGACGTCGTCGTGGGAGAGCGGCACGGACAGCACCTGGTTGACGTGTTCGAGCACGTAGTCGATGTCGGAGCGAGAGGCGGCCGGGTGGGCCCTGTCCAGGTCCCAGCGGGTGTCGGTGGTCCCGATGATCCAGTGGCGGCCCCAGGGGATCACGAAGAGCACCGACTTCTCGGTCCGCAGGATGATCCCGGTGAGCGCGTGAATCCTGTCGCGCGGGACGACCAGGTGGACGCCCTTCGAGGCCCGGACGTGGATCTGCCCGCGTCCTCCGACCAGTTCCTGAATGTCGTCGGTCCACACACCGGTGGCGTTGACGATCTGCCTGGCCCGCACGTCCAGCTCGGTCCCGCCCTCCAGATCGCGCACCCTGACCCCGGTGACCCGCTCCCCCTCCCGCAGGAAACCGACGACCTGGGCCCGCGAGGCGACGTGCGCCCCGTAGGTCGAGGCGGTCCGCAGCATGGTCATCACGTATCTGGCGTCGTCAACCTGGGCGTCCCAGTACTGCACAGCGCCGGAGAAGGCCGTACGGCGCAGCGCGGGCGCGAGCCGCAAGGCCCTCCTGCGCGACAGGTGCCGGTGCCCGGGGACGCCCCGGGTGAACCCGAAGGAGAAGCCCAGCGAGTCGTAGACCACCAGGCCCGCCCCGACGTACGGCCGCTCCCAGCCGAGGTGGGTCAGCGGGAACAGGAACGGCACCGGCCTGACCAGGTGGGGGGCGATCCGCTGCAGCAGCAGGGCCCGCTCCTGGAGCGCCTCCCTGACGAGGTCGAAGTTGAGCTGCTCCAGGTAGCGCAGCCCGCCGTGGATCAGCTTCGACGATCTGGACGAGGTTCCCGAGGCGAAGTCACGGGCTTCGAACAGCCCGACGCTCAGGCCTCGCGTCGCCGCGTCGAGCGCGACCCCGGCACCGACCACCCCACCGCCGACCACCACGACGTCGAGCTCCTGAGCGGCCATCTGCGTCAGTGCGGCGGCCCGCTCGGCGGGGCCGAGCCGAGCCGTGCCCATTCGCGCCGTCATGATGCATCTCCCTGGGGTACGGGTCACCGGCTTACGTCAGGTACTTACCCCCTCAGCCCGAGCGTTACTACTGGCGGGTAGCCCATCCCGGCGGCCCGGCCCCGTACGGCGCCAGGCGACCACGATCAGCGCCACCAGCGCCCAGAGGGGGATCGTGCCGACGGCCCAGCTTAGGGCCAGCGGCGGTCCGGGCTGTGGCAGGGCGGAGAAGGCCGCCGTGCGCCCCTCGCCCCGCCCCGAGGGACCGTCGACGGTGAACGTGAACACCCAGTTCCCCTCGGTCGGCACGGACACGGTGTCCAGGCCCCAGACCTCACGTTTGCGCGGGTGCCTGGCCAGCGGGCTCCTCTGATCTCTCCCGTCCGGGCCGATCAGGGTGACAGAGCCGCCTTTGCCGCTGATCCCCCCGTCGGGGACGAACGTGAAGTCAAGCGACTGCATGGCCCTCAGGGGCCACGTGCTGAACCCCACGGTCATGCCGTACGGGCCGACCTGAACGCGTTCGGTGTGCACGGTCTCGACCGGTGGGTAGGCCAGGGCCGGGGTCGCGGCGGCGAGGACCAGGCCAATCGCGGCCAGCAGCGCCGTACCGGCTCGCAGCGGACGGGAGACTCGCCACGAGCGGGAGGCGCGCGGCGGACGGGCGATGGACATGGGTCACCGATCTCTCACGGTCGTGGCGGGAACCATCGCGCGCAGCATGACGCCGAAGCGCCGGCCGAGGAATCCGGCCAGCACGCCGATGAGGGCGCCCGTGACGATCGTCGGCGTCAACTCCACGGCCGACGGCAACGGGTACTGGTAGACCACGGACGACTGCACCAGCCCGCAGATCGTCACGAACATCCCGATCAAACCGCCCGCGAGCGGCGCGACCAGGCGCTCCGGCCAGCCACGGCGACGCGCCACCCACGTCACCCCCTGCGCCAGTCCGGCCGCCGCCAGCAGGGACATCGGCATCTGCGAGGGCACCAGCGGCGCCACGTCGACGTAGTCGCGCAGCGGCAGGCCGACCGCCACGGCGTACGCCCTCGTCGCCCATGGCGAGAACCACCACAGGAGGGCCTGCAGGGTCGCGAACACGGCTCCGAAACCCAGGACGAGGCGCGTATCACGCAGGAATCCCGCGGCCGTGAACACGACCAGCACCGTGAGGAACGTGATGCCGACGGTGATGGCGTCGATCACACCGCCTTCGAGCTCGACCAGGCCCTGCGTGGCCACCAGGCTGAAGGCCAGCATCACGGTGAGGGCGAGGACGACGCCCAGGCGGGCCCAGCGATGGCCCCAGGCCGCCGCGAAGACCATCACGGCGCCGACCATGCTCAGCGAGATCGACAGGAGGAGGCCGATGTGCGGGGGCGACGCGATCACCGCGTCGAAGCCGTACAGGCTGTGCCACCACAGGTCGAACAGGCCGTAAAGCAGGAAGCCCGCGGAGCCGGTTCCGGAGATGAGGTAGCCGAGCGGCGCGGCGAAGGTCCCGCCGAACACCCGGACGGCCCGCCCGCCGACCGTGGCGTCCACCGCGCGGTCCGCCCGCCGCGCCGCGGTGGTCATGAGCACCACGGTCAGACTGGCCAGCCCGGACAGGGCGCTGCCCGCGTACAGGAACAGGTGCGGCAGCGTGAAGAAGGTGTCGGGGCCGACGTCGATGTGCCACTGGATGTCCCAGCTCGATGCGGACAGTGAGAACGCCGCGCCCAGCAGGACGACGAAAGCCGGTATCCACCCTCTGGACACGGTCGTGGTACGGGTGGACGCCGGGGCGCGCCCGCGAGCCGGTAGCGCCCCGTCAGCGGCGACGGTCATCGTTTCCTCCTCGGTTGTTCATGATCTTGATGGGGGTTGGGAACGTCATCCGGTCACCAGGAGTGGGAAGGCGGCCTGTTCGACCCCGGTGGGCCCGTGCAGGAGCACGTTGAGCTCCCAGGCGCCGCCCATGCGCAGGGAGAGGCTCTCCGCCCGGTATCTCCCCGGTCCCGCGGCCACGGCGTCGACGGGTTCGTAAGCGTGCCCCATGGTCGTCATCACCGGCTCGACGGTGACCTTCCGCAGCGTCACCGGCCGTCCCTGGAGATCGGCCACCTCCACGGTCACGGGGCTCGCCCCCGTGCGCGAGGCGTCGACCGTGAGCCGTATCCGGTAGTGCGCGGTCCCGTTGCTCAGCACCGCCGGGCCTGTGTCGCCCCACGGCCAGAACAGCCACAGCGCGGCACCGGCCAGAACCGCGGCGCAGACGGCCGTCCACAAGGTCCGGCGGCGACCGCCGGCCACTGACGTCATGACGATGACCGGCCTCCTTCCGTTTCCGGTGCCGTGCTGTCGCGCGGGGCCGTGATGTCCAGCACCGCGGGCACGGTCACAAGTGAGTAGTTCCGTTCCACCTGCAGCCAGAGCCGGTAGCGGCCCGGTTCCAGGAAGGTGTGGGTGAACCGCACGACAGGCCCGAAGGCCGCGACGGTCTCGTCGGGACGGCTCACGGCGCCCCGCGGAGTCGCCGCCATCGCATGCACGTGCCCCCAGATCGGGGCGGACTCCGCGGCGGTGCCGACCGGCGCTGAGCCGGACAGCGGGCCGACGACGATGAGATGCCCCACCATGCCGAGCCACGGCTGCAGGTCGGCGGTCTCGCCGACCTTGGCGGTGATCGTGCTCGCGGTGCCCGCGGACAGCGTCGAGGCGGTGAGGTCGACCCGGATCCCGTCGACGTTCCTCGCCCCGAGGCCCCCGGGAACGGGGAGCGCCGTGACGGTCGAGAGCCCCTCGCCAACGTCCAGCCCGGTCGCCGAGCGGATCAGCTGCACGCCGCCGCCGCGTCTGGCCAGCTCCGCCGAGATCGCGTAGTGACCGGGCTCGGCCGCGACCAGGCTGACCTGGTAGTGGCCGGGGCCGTACCGGACCGGGTGCAGGTGCCACAACCGGCCGGACGGTGAGACGACCAGCAGATGAATCAGCGCGTTGTCGCGGACGAGCAGATCGTCCACGGGACGTCCCGTCGAGCCGTCCGACAGCAGGAGATCGAGGTCGACGGGGCGTCCCGCGCTTGCCTTCGAGGCGCGCACCAGCATGTTCACCGGCGGCCTTGAGTAGTCCGTCGTGGGGGGCCTGCCGCCCGCGTAGGGCGCCGCGACGTTGTCGGCCGTCGCGTCGATCTGCAGGCCAGGCTGCGGGGGAAGGGGCGTGAGCGGGGACAGTGACGCGCCGGTCACCCCCACCGCCAGGGCCGCGATCATCCCGCAGGCCGGGACCAGCGGTGGCCACCACCGCCGTGACCACACCGCGAGGCCGAGCGCGAGCAGCAGCAACCCTCCCGCCGCGGAGAACCCGGCGTAGGCGACCACATCGGGAGGCGACCTGACCGGGGCCGGGACGACGAACGGTATCCGCCCGATGCGCTGCCCGTCGTCGACGGCCAGTTCCCATGGGCCGGGACGGTCGACGCGCAACGTGATCCCGTACGAGCCGGGCACGGCGCCGAGGACCAGCTCGCCCTCGCCGACCACGGAACCCGCGGGCGGCAGGCCGTCGGTCCCGACGCTGACACCGGTCGGGGTCAGCCGCAGCGTGAGCGTCCCCGCGGCGGTGCCGACATGGGTGAGAACGTCGACCCGCAACGGGCCCGGCACCTCGTCGACACGCCGCAGGACGACCGAGAGCTCACGCGTGCCCAGGGTCTGCGCGACGTGGACGTCCTGCCCCATCGGCGCGCCGTCAGCCAGCGCGGGCTGCGAGCCGAACGCCAGCAGGGCCACGACGGCCATCAGCACGGCGAAGACACGCACGCCGTTTCGGTAGGTTCTCATCCCTTCCGACGCTAACGAGCGGGCTTCCTGGATTTCGTCACCTGAAGGCGGGACCTGTGTCCCCCACGTGAGGGACACGGCGCTCCGGAGGGGTCATCTCTCCCGCTCTCCCGCGCCGATTCGTCCCTCGGGAAGTAGCCTGCGGTGTGGTACCCGGATACGGGAGCGGCACACCGCTTCGCCGGAGAGTTCGCCGGAAAGAGGTGGCATGACCCGCGACACCGGACGGTCGCTGACCCGTCGGTCCCTGCTGGTCGCCGGGGTGTGCGCGATGACGGACGCGGGCCTGCTCCTGCTCTACAGCCCGTCGGCCGGTGGGTGGCGGTTCTGGACGATGTTCTTCATCATCGTGGCGATCGACGCCGCGCTGGCCACGCCCGCCCGGTTCTCCGGTGTCGTCGCGGCGCTCCACGGCCTCGCTCTCCTGCTGACGCCGTTCCTGTTCGTCCGCGTCACCTGGCAGGTGGCCGAGACCGGCCTGCTGGTCGCCGGTTACCGCGCCGGCGCGTGGCTGCGCTCGGCCCAGGCGCTGGCGGCACTGGCCGCGCTCACGACGGGGATCGCCGGATGCCACCTGCTGTCCGACTACGACAACTCCATCGGCCTGGCGACGGCGCTGCCCTCCCTGGTGCTCGAAGCGATCGCCAGAGCATTTCTCCCCTGGCTGGTCGGGCGGTACACGACCGATCGGCGCGCCTACATCGCCGAGCTGGAACGACAGGCCGAGCTACGGCGTCACGACGAGCAGATCGCGGTGCAACGCGCCGTCGCCGAGGAGCGCAGCGCCATCGCCCGCGACCTGCACGACGTGATCTCCCACCACGTCAGCGCCATCGGCATGCACGCGGGCGCGGCCAGGCTCGGGCTGGGCGTGGCCGCCGGCAACGCGAGGCCCGACGACAGGGTGCATCGCTCACTCACCGCCGTCGAGTCGAGCAGCCGCTCCGCCATGGCCGACCTGCGCAGGCTGCTGGCCATCCTGCACGGGGACGAAACGGACACCGCGCGGCGCCAGCCGGGTCTGAACAACCTCGACGAGCTGCTCGACGGTGTGCGGGCGGCGGGTCTGACGATCACGCTGACCACCCACGGTGTCCCCCGTGAGCTGCCGGGCTCGCTCGACGTCACGCTGTACCGCATCGCGCAGGAGGCCCTGACCAACGCCCTGCGGCACGGCGAGGGTGAGAGCGTCGACATCGAGCTGGAGTACCGGGACACCGAGGCGGTCGTGACCGTGACCAACCAGCTGGCCGAGCGGGCCGGGCACCCTGAGAGCCGGAACTCGCCGCACCGCGGCCTGGCCGGGATCAGGCAGCGGGTCACGCTGTTCGGCGGCCGGGTCACGTACGGCGTGCGCCCCGACGGCAGGCACTGGCAGGTCCGGGTGAGCTTCCCGCTGGAGCAGCCATGCCCCTGAGGACTCCCGTGTTCCCGAAGACCTCCACCGTGTCCCTCGCCGTCCCCCTCCGTCCCCCACTCGCACGACGATCCCCGTCCACACGCCACCCCCTGCACGTACGACGATCTCGGTCCGCGGATCCCTGTTCGCACGACAATCCCCGCCCGCACTGTTTGGAGACCCTCCGTGACGCTGCGCGTGTTGCTCGCCGACGACCACGCGATGTTCCGTTCCGGTATGCGCGCCGTACTCGAGACCCAGCCGGACCTGCGCTGTGTCGCCGAGGTCGGCGACGGCCACGAGGCGGTGGCCGAGACCGCGAGACTCCGCCCTGACGTGGCGGTCCTGGACGTGCGGATGCCGAGACTGGACGGCCTGGCCGCCACGGAGGCGATCCTGTCGACGCCGGGGAACGTCACGAAAGTACTCGTGCTGACCACCTACGACAGCGACGACTACCTCTACCGCACACTGCGGGCGGGGGCCAGCGGCTTCCTGCTCAAAAGCCTGCCTCCCGAGGAGATGATGTCCGCGATGCGGGTCGCCGCACGCGGCGACGCGTTGATCGACCCCTCGGTGACACGACGCATGATCGTCCGGTTCACCACCAGCATCGAGCCGCCGGTTGTCCCGCCCGAGGTGGAACGGCTGACGTCCCGGGAACGTGAGGTGCTGCTTCTGCTGGCCGACGCCCGCAGCAACGCCGAGATCGCCGTCGCCCTCCACGTCGGCGAGGAGACCGTCAAGACGCACGTGTCACGCATCCTCGCCAAGCTCGGCCTGCGCGACCGTGTCCACGCCGTCGTGTACGCCCACCTGAACGGCCTGGCCGGACAACGTCCCCAGGAGGCCTCGTGACGCCGCCGCGCCCCCCGGTCATGACCGTTCCCTCCCGGGAGCAGTACCTCAAGGCGTCGGCGCCCTACGTCCTGCGCTGACCACCCGGCGGCGAACCCCACCGCGCGGGCTTCACGGCGTCGAACGCCACCGGAATGTCAGCCAGGCCGGGGAGCGCGTCAAGAGGTGGGCTTCACGAGGTCGAGCGGGTTCGCGGGGGCGGCGGGGTCGGCCAGCGACGCCAGTTCGTCGCGCACCAGGAGCTGGTTGGCGACCATGACCGGACCGTCGGGCTTGACGGTCAGGAGGGCGCGGTGCACCGTTCGCTCCCCCGAACGGACGTCGTCGTGCGTGACCGTCTCGACCAGATCTCCCAGCGGCTTGCCGCCGACCTTGGCGGCGGTGGTGAACCTCTCCGTGAACGTCTTGCCCACCTCCGCGACGCGCGGCAGCACGCACACCACGTCCACCGCCTTGTCGGCCGTTCCCGCGGGCCTGCGCAGGCCCACGCCGTACAGGGTCACGCCGCCCGGCTGCCGGGGAGCCATGACGATCGCGGCGACGACGTCGCCGAGACAGTCGGCGACCGCGGCGTGGTCCGGGCTGTCGGCGAGGGAGGACCCCGCCCCGAGCGCGGACGCGACGGGGGCGGCCGCGGGGCCCGCGACCAGCGCGGAGTCCGTCACCACCACCTGGTTGAGCTGGTTGATCAGGCCGAGTTGGGCGGTCTGCGGGCCCTTCATGTCGATCATGTTGTCCTCGGCGAGGGACACCCCCTCCTGCCCGCCGATCTCTCGGGGCTTGGCGCCCAGGGCGGTCAGCTTGGCGCGGATGGCGGAGGAGTCCAGGCGGCCCTCGACGCGGATCCCGGTCTTCGGCGGGATGCCGAAGACGGCCCCCTGATCGGTGGCGAACACGTTGAGCCCGGTCGGCTCGGCGAGCCTGCTCGCGTTGACGCCGAGGTCGCCGAAGCCCGCGCCGATGGCGGCCATCCAGCGGCGGTCCTGGCCGGGACCGTTCTCGGTGACCACGCCAAGCTTCCGCCAGTGCGCCATGTCACCGTACTCGAGGTAACCGGCCGCGGGACCGTCGGCGTCCAGGTGCGTCATCATCTGGCGCAGCCCGGTGCCCCCCTGTCCCGTGGTCCCCCCACTGCCACAGCCCGCCAGAACCAGCCCCGCAACCGCCAGAGTCCATCCGAGAGAACGCATGTCCAGGACCATAGCCAGACAGGCGATCGGGAGCCTCACCCCAAAGGATGATCCAGAGGGGGACTCCCCTGCCGAGGGCGGAGCGCCACCGCATCGAAAGTTGCGCCGGGCCCCGGGCCCGCGCCTCGTGACCGGGGGCGCGACGACGCGCTCACCCGACCGGCCGCAGGATCCCCTCAAGGAACACCACACCGGCTCCGTACCGGTCGTCGAACGTGCGCCGCAGTTCGTCGGTGACCACGGGGACCAGCGCCTCGACGCGGTTGTCCAGGGTCGAGACGCTTGAGCTCTGCAGCCCTTCCAGCTCCTTGTCGATTTTCTGCTGGATGCCACGGAGCTCCGCTTCCGCATGTTTCGCACCGCTCACGCACAACGCCCCGCCCCACACCTGGCGGATCCATCGCTCACGGCCCGTGAGGTCGCCGGTGAACCTGAGGTTGAGCACGTACCTGGCCGGGTCGTTCGCCGCCGTCGACGCCTGCGGGGTGGGGACGTCGTCGAGGTAGGCCTGGTCGATCCACGCGCCCGCGAACTCCGGCGCCTTCCCCGCCCGGTCCATGGCCTCCTGCCTCGCCTCTTCGGTGGCCTTCGCCGGATCGACCGGCTTCCATCCCCCTGCCGGCCGTGGGCACGGGCTGTCGTACCTCGGGTCGTGCCGCCGGGACGAGGGAGGAGTCGTGCTCACGACCGGCCGCCGGGGTGTCTCGGTGAGGGTGAGGCGCCTGCCGTCCCAGGTGCCGACCACCCGGTACTCTCCCCACCGGGTGTCTCCCGCCGCCTCGGACTCGACGGCCTTCCAGTCCCAGCCGACGATGTCGATCCCGCCACACTGCGGTGGGTAGGACTGGGCGACGGCCGTGCACAGCTGCGGACCGTGGCGACCATCCTGAAGTACGGTCCCGCTTCCCGCGTAGCGGGGCGCGCGGTCGCCTCCCGCCGTGGTCTCGACGGCTCCCGGCCCCGTGGCGTCCGGCTTGCCGGGTGCCGAGGGCGTCGTCCCGCAGGCCGCGAGTGTCAGGGACAGCGTGAGACACGGGACCGCCATGCGCGTCAGGTGTCGGCTCATGCCCATAAAACGCTCACGATGCCCCATCCGGTTCATCCTTTGAACCGGCAAAACGCCGCCCGTGCCCTCACCTCCATCTGACGACGGTTCCTCGTGGAGCACATGTGCTCCATGCCCGCGACCGTGACCCAGCGCCTCCACCCGGTCATCCGGCGCCAGTCCCGGTCCCACGAGACGTCCAGCTTGCCCGGCTCGTGGAACTCGCCCGCGCCCATCATGAGGAACGGGCGGGAGAGCCCCTTGCCGGGAATCGGCATGTAGAAGGTGCCGTCCATGTTGACTCCCGCGCGCACCCGGGAGTCGGTGACCACGGTCCTCGACGCGCCGCTGCCGCCGATGGAGTGACCGACCATCGCGATCCTGGACGGCTCGATCAGTCCCGCGTCCTTCCAGGCGGGGTCCGGCCCGGTCAGCCGGTCGAGCACGAAGGAGACGTCCGCCGCTCTGCCCCCGGTGACCTTCGGGCCGAAGTCGGCGTCGTCCTCGTGCGGGCAGGCGACGCAGGTCGCGGTGTGCCCGTCGGGGAAGGTCGTGCCCGTGACCTCGTGCGTGTGGTCGATGCCCGCCACGACGTATCCCCTGCTCGCCAGGTCCTCGGCCAGGGCCGTCAGCGAGGAGCGGGGCACGGAGAAGCCCGGCGACAACACGACCAGCGGGAACACCGACTTTGGTAGGGGGGCACCGCGACGATCGTCGTGGGTGCGTGCCGCCGGGGCGCCCTACGCTCGGGACATGGAGTACGGCGAGGCGGCTCAACCTGCGGGAGGTGCTCGGCGTCCTGCGCTCGCCGTACACCGGTGTCGGCGCCGCGACCGGCGACACCAACACTGACACCGACGCGAAGGCCCCGCTCGCTCCGCAGCCGATGCTCGCCGACCTCGACCGGCTCCGCGTACTGGTCGTCGACGACGAGCTTCTCGTCCGCTCCGGCCTGCGCATGATCCTGGAGGCCGCCGGGGACATCGTGGTCGTCGGCGAGGCATGCGACGGCGCGGACGCGGTCGGCGCGGCCGTCAGGCTCGTCCCCGACGTCGTCCTCATGGACGTCCGCATGCCTGGCATGGACGGGATCACCGCCGCGGCGGAGATCGGCAGGCTGCCCGAGCCCCCCAAGGTGATCATGCTGACGACGTTCGACCACGACGAGTACGTCCACCTGGCGCTGCGGGCGGGCGCGGTCGGCTTCCTGCTCAAGGACACCGCGCCGCGGGACTTCGCCTCCGCCGTCCGTACGGTCGTCGCGGGCAACGCCATGCTCGCCCCGACCGTCACCAAGCGCCTGATCAGCGCGTTCGCCGAGAAAGGCGAGGAAGAGCCGTCACGGGCCGAGACCGCGCGCGAGCGCCTGTCCGTGCTGACCTACCGCGAACGGCAGGTCCTGTGGGCGGTCGCGGGCGGCCTCTCCAACGCGGAGATCGGCCGCCTGCTCACCATGAGCGAGGCGACCGTCAAGGCACACGTCAGCCACTCACTCACAAAGCTCGGCCTGGCCAACCGCGTCCAGGCCGCGATCCTCGTCCACGAGTCGGGGCTGCTGCCCCGTTAGAGCCCTACCGCGCAAGTCCCCATCCTCAACGGCGCCGTCGTCGACGAAAAGAACGCACGAGCCCGGTGAACATGACTCCTGGCCCCGCTCTCGGGGCCAGGAAAACAGCCGAGGCCCGCCACACGGCAGGCCTCGGAAAAAATGGTCCGACGTTCTAGGCGTTCCTGGAGGCCCTTCGATCCGGGCCTTCTTTTTCCAAATGCTTCAGGACGTGACGCAGCGTATTACCAAGCTCGGTCAACCGCCGCTCGCCAAGTCCGGAGAGCACGAACTGCTCCTCCCGGTTGAACTCGGGAAACAGCGTGATCATCAGTTTCTTGCCCTCGGGCGTGAGGGAGAAAACGGTACGCCTGCGGTCACTGGCCGGGATATCCCGGACGATCAGGCCGCGGGTTTCGAGCGTTTGCGCCACTCCGGTCAACGTGCCCTTGGTGATGCCCGCCTCGGCGGCGACGTGCCGGTTCTCGATCGATTCCCATATCCACACGACCCACAGCACCACGAAGGCGGTCCAGGTGAGATCGGCTTCCTTCAGCACGGTCTGCTCGAAGTGATTCCTGATGGACGAGGCGACCCGGTAGAGGTTCGATATCGCGGTCATCGCCCGGAAATCCAGCTCCAGACCCTCGATCTTCCCGGTCACGGCCTCTTCGGTCTGCCGCAGGGTATGCGCGCCGCTCACAAACAGCTCCTCGGGGGTCGACCGTGCCGGCACGTCTCCGTGCGTCCGGCTTTCCACACCGGGCAGCAGAGGTGTCCTAATCGTTCAGACCCTGCCGATCCTAGACGATGAACCGGCCGCAAACGCTTGAGAGGTTATGGAATCGCCCCCGATTCCGCCCATGACGCGATCAGCTCACGATAATGCGCGCCCGCGACGATCACGGCCGGATCGGCGGGGCGAGCGGCGAGGATCAGCCTTCAAGAGTGATCGCCTGTAGCGGACAGACGCCCGCCGCCTCCTCGGCCTCCTCACGCAGGGACTCGTCGAGATCGGCGGAAACAGCGGTGTTCACGTGTTCCCGAAAGCATGGCGGCGGGCACGGAGGTCGAATCAATCGTTCGGAACCAAACATTATGACGGCACGCGGCACCGGTCAAGACCACCTCCGGACAACCCTCCGGCACCTCCCGGAACACGCGGTCGCCGTCCACACGCGAGAGGAATCCCCTCGAAACTCCACGATTTCCAATCGTTTGGATCCATACAATATTGGGGGAACGACCCCCCTTGTCAGCGGTCCACCTCGTGATTATCGTACGGGTTCAAACGAACTGAGGAGCGCGGCAATGGGCCATTTCGATGAGTCCGGGCTGGAATCCACAGCCGGTGAACTCCGCGGACGCGGCATCGACGTCCTCCGTCTCGGGTACTCCGACCTGATCGGCACCGAACGCGGACGTGACATCCTGCTCAACCGGTTCGCCCAGACCGTCGGCGACGGCGTCGCGTTCTGCCGGTCCGTCTACGCGACCACCCCGACGGGGGACGTGGTCCCCATCGACGGCGGCCTCGCGGACGGACTGCCCGACGTCGTGGCCTTCCCCGACCTGTCGACGGTGCGGGAGGTGCCCTGGGAGCCGGGCGTCGCCCACTGCATCGCGGACGTCTTCAACCCGGACGGGACACCGTCGGAGGAGAGTCCCAGAAACGTTCTCAGGCGCGTCGTCGCCGCGTTCGACGAGCTGGGTATGACCCCGATGGTCGGCCCCGAGCTGGAGTTCTACGTCCTGCAGCGGGACGCGGACGCCGCCTCGGGCTGGAGCCGGTACGGCGAGGCCACCGGCAACGTCTACGTGGCGGGCCGCAAGGGAGACCCGGAGAACTTCCTGCTGCGCTCGCTGCGGCACCTGGACAACTACGACATCGACGCGGTCGCCGCCAACCACGAGTTCGCCAGCGGCCAGTTCGAGATCAACCTGTGGCACTCCGAGGCCCTGGACGCCGCCGACCGGGCGTTCCTGTTCAAGAGCGCCGTCAAGGAGCTCGCCCGGCAGGAGGACAAGCTCGCGACCTTCATGGCCAAGCCGTTCAACGACGAGGGCGGCTCGGGCTTCCACCTGCACTTCTCCGCCTGGAAGGACGGACGCCCCGCCTTCGACGACCCACACGGCGGGCACGGCCTGTCCGATGTCGGCCGGTCGGCGGTCGCGGGCGTGCTCGCGCACGCCCCCGCACTGGCCGCGCTGGCCAACCCGACGGTCAACTCCTACAAGAGGTTCGGCCCGGACACCCTGGCCCCGTGGCTCGTCGACTGGGGCCTGGACAACCGCAGCGCCATGGTCCGCATCCCCCCGGAGCGCGGTCGTGCCTCCAGGCTGGAGCTCAGGCTCGGCGACGCGACCGCCAATCCCTACCTGGTGATCGCGGGCCTGCTGGCCTCGGCATACCTGGGCATTCGTGACGAGCTGGTCGTCCCGCCCCCGCTTGAGGGGTATGGCTACGACACGAGCAAGGCTGAGATGCTTCCGCAGAACCTCGGCGCCGCCCTCGACGCGCTCGAGGCCGACACCGAGTTCGCCACACTGCTGGGCCCGAAGTTCGTCCGCACCTTCCTCGACTACAAGCGCGACGAGGTCGAGCGTTTCTCCCGGTGGGTCACCGACTGGGAGTTCCGCGAGTACGCGTACCACCTCTGACCGTCACGAGCAGGAGAGCCGCCATGACCAGCACCTCTGTCGACCTCGCCGCTGTCGACCTCACCGATCTCGACGCCTTCGAGCAGAACCGGGCCTGGGAGCGGTTCGACCTGCTCCGCCGCGAGGCGCCGGTGCACTGGAACCCGGAACAGGCCCCGAACTCCGGCTTCTGGTCGATCACCCGGCACGAGGACATCGTCGCCGTCGACCGGGACGCCGAGACGTTCACCTCGACGCGGTTCGTCAACCTGGAGGAGATCGACGACGACCTCATCAAGATCCGCCGGTCCATGCTCGAATCCGACGGCGTACGGCACCGCGCGCTGCGCAAACTGCTCCAGCGCGACTTCGGCAGCCGGACACTGCAGAAGTACGAGGAGTTCCTGCGCGGCCTGACCCGCGCCACGGTCGACGCGGCGCTGCGCAACCGGGAGTTCGACTTCGTCCGCGAGGTCAGCGCCGACTTCCCGATCCAGGTGCTGGCCCGCATGCTGGACGTCCCCGAGGACCACACCGGCCGGCTGATCGACTGGGGCAACAAGATGATCGGCAACGACGACCCCGACTACGCGGACGTCCTCATCTCTGATGCGGAGAGCGAGAAGTACAAGCACCTGCCGTTCCGGTCGCCGAGCGCCCTCGAGGTGTTCGAGTACGGCAGGGAGCTCGCCCGCCGGCGGCGCGGTGGCGACGGCGACGACCTGGTCAGCAAGCTGGTGAACCGCGTCCCCGAGGACGGCGAGCCGCTGACCGCGACCGAGTTCGACAACTACTTCCTGCTCCTCGTCGTGGCCGGGAACGAGACGACCCGGCACGCGATCAGCCACTCGATGCTGGCGTTGATCGACAACCCCGACCAGCTCGCCCTGCTGCAGGACAGGCCCGAGCTGATCCCCAACGCCGTCGAGGAACTGCTGCGCTGGGCCAGCCCGGTCTACCACTTCCGCAGGACCGCCACCCGCGACGTCGAGCTGCGGGGACAGCGCATCAGCGCGGGCGACAAGGTCGTGATGTGGTTCGCCTCGGGCAACCGCGACGAGGAGGTGTTCGCGGAGCCGTACAAGCTGGACGTCACCCGCCGCCCCAACGACCACGTCACTTTCGGCAAGGGCAGCCCGCACTTCTGCCTCGGCAACAGCCTGGCCAGGATGGAGATGCGGCTCATGTTCGAGACGCTGCTGCCGCGGATCAGGAGCATCGAGCCGGCAGGCGAGGTCACCCGTGTCCGCAGCAACTTCGTCAACGGCATCAAGAGGTTCCCCGTCCGGATTCGGACCCACTGACGGAGGGCCGGCCTTCCGCGCGCGTCCGCCGGGCCCGTCCTTCGGCCTCCGACGAGCCCCCGTGCGGTCCCCTGCTCCCCGGCGGGTCCCCGCAGCGGCGCGGCCGGGGGCGCCTGGCTACGCGCGGACGACCTTCACGCCCGCGTCGGTGAACCGGGCGGCCTCCTCGTCCGAGAGGCCGTCGTCGGTGATCAGGGTGCCGATCGCGCCGATCGGGCAGATCCGCGCGAAGGCCCGGCCACCGACCTTGGAGGCGTCCGCGACCACGACCACCTGCGAGGCCCTGCCGATCAGCAGGTTGTTGACGCTCGCCTCACCCTCGTGGTGCGCGAAGGCGCCCGCCTCCGCGTCGATCGCGTCGACCCCCAGGAACGCGATGTCGAGCGTGACCTGCTCAAGCACCCCGGACGCCAGCGGGCCGATCAGCTCGTAGGACTGCGGCCTGGCGACTCCACCCGTCAGCACGATCTTCACGTGCTGACGGACCGTCAGCTCGGCGGCGATGTTCAGTGCATTGGTGACGATCGTGAAGCCGAGCTCGGGGTCGGCCCGAATCGCCAGGGCCCGCGCGACCTCCGAGGTAGTCGTGCCGCCATTCATGCCGACGATCGCGCCGGGCGCGACCAGCTCGGCGGCGGCCTCGGCGATCCGCTGTTTCTCATCGGCGTGACGTGCGGTCTTGTACCGCAACGGCAGGTCGTAGCTCACACTCTGGGCGACGGCGCCTCCGCGTGTGCGCATGAGCATCTGCTGCTGGGCGAGCTGGTCGAAGTCACGGCGGATCGTCGCGGTGGAAACGGTCAGCGCCTCTGCCGCCTGTTCGACGGACAGTCGCCCCTCCTGCGAGAGCAGCTCAAGGATCGCGTTCCAGCGCTCATATCGGCTCACGGTCAACAGCCTGACACAGCGGGCGATCAAAACCTATATCTGCACAATCTTGCTCATTTCTGCTATAAATCACTCATAAACGAAACTTGCCGGGGAGGCGCGCCGTGACCACGCACACCGAAGCCGAGATCACGTCCCAGCCCGACTGCTGGCGCCGTGCCGTCAGCGAAGTGCCGACGGACGCGCTTCCCCAGCGGGGAGAGCGGGTGGCCGTCGTCGGCTGCGGCACGTCGTGGTTCATCGCCCAGGCGTACGCGGTGCTCCGTGAGCGGGCAGGGCACGGCGAGACCGACGCCTTCGCCGCCTCGGAGTTCCCCGCCGGGCGGCCATACGATCGGGTGCTCGCGCTGACCAGGTCGGGAACGACGACCGAGGTCCTGGAGGTGCTGAAGGACCTGAGGGGCACGACCACGAGAACGACCGCCGTCACCGCCTCCCCCGGCACCCCCGTCATGACCCTCGCCGACGAGATCGCGCTGCTCGACTTCGCCGACGAGAGGTCGGTCGTGCAGACCCGGTTCGCCACGACGCAGCTCGCCCTGCTCCGTTCCCACCTCGGTGCGGACCTGACCGGCGCGATCGCGGACGCGGAGCGGGCACTCGCCACTCCCCTGCCCGCCGGAGCACTGACCGCCGAGCAGTTCACCTTCCTGGGCCGGGACTGGTCGTACGGCCTGGCACTGGAGGCGGCCCTGAAGATGCGCGAGGCCTGCAGGGCGTGGACCGAGTCCTACCCGGCGATGGAGTACCGCCACGGCCCGATCAGCATCGCGGGCCCCGGCCGGATCACCTGGATGCTCGGCCGGAGCCCTGAGGGGCTGCGCGGTGAGGTCGAGGCCACCGGTGGATCGTTCCTGGAGAGCTCCCTCGACCCGATGGCCGAGCTGATCACGATCCAGCGGGTCGCCGTGGCCAGGGCACACGCCCAGGGGCTCGATCCCGACGAGCCGCTCCACCTCACCAGGTCCGTCATCCTCTCCTCCTGATCATTGATCCCGGAGAGAAGCGGGAAGGATGAGGCCATGAGCATCACACTCACCGACGCCCGCATAGTGACCCCCGAAGGTGTTCACGAGGGCTGGCTCACCATCGAAGACGGTCGCATCACCCACGTGGGCCATGGTTCGGCCCCGGGACCGGGCCTTGGTCTCGGGGGCCGGTACGTGGTGCCGGGCTTCGTCGACATCCACACCCACGGTGGGGTCGGCGGCTCCTTCCCCACCGGGGACCAGGAGGAGGCGCACCGGATCGCCGCCCTGCACGCCGGGCACGGCACGACCACGATCGTTGCCAGCCTGGTCACCGCGTCCAGGGACGATCTGGCCAGGGCCGCCTCCTCCCTGGCCGACCTGTGCGAGGACGGCGTGCTGGCCGGGATCCACTTCGAGGGTCCCTACATCTCCAAGGCCCGCTGCGGCGCGCACAACCCGGCCCTCCTGCGGGACCCCTCCGCGCAGGAGTTCACCGAGTTGCTCAAGGCGGGGCGCGGCCACGTGCGGATGCTCACCGTCGCCGCCGAACTGCCCGGCGCGCTGAACATCATCAGGGAGGCGGTCGCGAACAACGTGATCGCCGCCCTCGGGCACAGCGACGCCACCTACGAGCAGACCCTCCAGGGCATCGACGCGGGCGGCAGCGTCGCCACCCACCTCTACAACGCGATGCCGTCACTGCACCACCGCGACCCCGGTCCGGTCGCCGCGTTGCTGGAGGACGAGCGCGTCACGATCGAGCTGATCAACGACGGCGTGCACGTGCACCCGGCGATGCTGCGGCTCGCCTACGACGTCGCCGGCCCGGGAAGGACCGCGCTGATCACCGACGCGATGGCCGCGACGGGCATGGGCGACGGCGTCTACGGGCTCGGCCCGATGCGGGTCGAGGTCGTCGACGGCGTCGCCAGGCTGGCCGGAGGCGGCTCCATCGCGGGCAGCACGCTCACCATGGACGTGGCGTTCCGGCGCAGCGTCCAGTTGGTCGGGCTCTCCCTCACGGAGGCGGCCGAGGTCGCCTCACTCACCCCCGCCAGGGTGCTCGGCCTGTCCGACCGCCTCGGCTCCGTCTCCGTCGGCAAGCAGGCCGACCTGGTGGTGCTCACCGACGACCTGGAGGTCTCCGGCGTCATGAGGCACGGAAGCTGGATCACGGAACCCCGATGACCTCCCCGCCCGCCGCTCGCGGCCTGATCCTCACCGTCACGCTGAACCTCGCGCTCGACGTCACCTACGCGACCGGCGACGTCGACTGGGACGGCGTCAACCGGGTGCGGACCGTGCACCGCAGGGCGGGCGGCAAGGGAGTCAACGTGGCCAGGGTGCTCGCCGCCCTCGGCCACGACGTCCTCGTCACCGGCCTGGCCGGTGGCACGAACGGCGAGGCGGTCCTGGCCGACCTCGCCGCGGCGGGCCTGCCCGCCGCCCTCACCCCGATCGCCGCCGCGTCACGCGCCACCCTGGCCGTCCACGACCTCGGGCCCGGCCCGTCCGAACGGCGGCGCACGGCGTTGTTCAACGAGCCCGGTCCCCTCGTGACCGAGGCCGAACTCGAACGTTTCCTGCGTGACTACGACAGGTGGATCGGGCAGGCCGCGGCGGTCGTCATCTCCGGCAGCCTCCCCCAGGGGGTGCCCGCCCGCTTCTACGCCGAACTGGCCGCCCGCGCCCGCGAGCGCGGTGTCCCGGCGATCGTTGACGCGGACGGCGAGCCGCTCAGGCACGCCCCGGAGGGCCGCCCCGAGATCGTCAAGCCCAACGTGGAGGAGCTGGCCCGCGCCCTCGCCGCACGAGGCGGCCCACCCGGTCCCGGCGTGGACGGGCTCTGTGAGGCCATGCGGGGGGCGCAGGCCCTGCAACGCTCGGGGGCCGGATCCGTCGTGGTCTCGCTCGGCGCGGACGGGCTGCTCGCGGTGACCCCGGAGGGCTCGTGGCGGGCGGCCATGCCGTACCGGGTCGAGGGCAACCCGACCGGCGCGGGCGACGCGCTGGTCGCGGGGCTGGCACTGGGCCTGGTCGAGAGGACGCCCTGGCCGGAACGGCTGCGCAGGGCCGCGGCGCTGGGCGCGGCGGCGGTCGCCGCGCCGGTCGCGGGCGACTTCGACGCGGACGTCTTCGCGGACGTCCATCCCGGGATCCGGGTGGAGCCCGCGCGAGCGTAGGCCCCCGCGCCCTCCCGGGCCACAACCTTCCCGAGCCAGAGCCTTCCCGGGACGGCAACCTTCCGGGACCACAACCTCCCAGGACGACAACCTTCCGGAGCCACGACCTTCCCGGGGCAGAAGCTTCGCGGGCCAGGACACGGTCCCGCGGCGAACCGGCCGGAGCCCCGTGACAGGCCCCGGCCGAGATCCACAGAAAACGGAGGCCAACCATGCCCCTCGTCGGCATCGGCGACATCGTCGGCGACACCCAGGCGGGCGTCGGCGCGTTCAACGTCATCCAGCTGGAGCACGCGGAGGCGATCGTCGCCGGAGCGGAGGCCGCGGGCGCGCCCGTCGTGCTGCAGATCAGCGAGAACTGCGTCCGCTTCCACGGCGCGCTCGCGCCGATCGCCGCGGCGTCGCTCGCGGTCGCCGCGGCGGCGACCGTACCCGTCGCCGTGCACCTCGACCACGCCACGGACCGCGCGCTCGTCGAGGAGGCCGTCGAGCTGGGATTCGGCTCGGTGATGTTCGACGCCTCGGCGCTGCCCGACGAGGAGAACGTGACGCTCACCGCCGAGGTCGCCGCCCTGTGCCACGACCGCGGCCTGTGGGTCGAGGCCGAGCTTGGCGAGGTCGGCGGCAAGGACGGGGTGCACGCGCCGGGGGCGCGAACCAGGCCGCACGAGGCCGTGGACTACGTGGCGAGGACAGGCGTGGACGCGCTGGCCGTCGCCGTCGGCAGCTCGCACGCCATGATGACCAGGGACGCCGTGCTCGACCTGGAGCTGATCGCCGCCCTGCACGCCGTGGTCCCGGTCCCGCTGGTGCTTCACGGCTCCTCCGGCGTGCCGGACGAGACCCTGCGCGCCGCCGTACGGCACGGCATGAAGAAGATCAACATCGCCACCCACCTCAACAAGACCTTCACCGGGACGGTCCGTGACTACCTCGCGGCCGACGGGAAGGTGGTGGACTCCCGCAAGTACCTCGGTGCGGCCCGTACGGCCGTCGCCGCCGAGGTCACCCGGCTCCTCGGAGTCCTGGCGGGCTGATCACAGCCAGCTCCAGCGGATCCCGAGCAGGCCGGGCTGGAGCGAGTCGGCCACCAGGTGGACCGCGTGGTGGGCGTTGAGGGTCAGCTCAGCGTGGTCGTGATCCTCGGCGCCGTGGTCGTGGCGGGCGAAGCGGCGGATGCCGACCGGCAGCGCGGAGGCGGCGAAGCTCACCCTGAGCGTGTACTGGCCCGCCGGGAAGCGGAACCCCCGCTCGTACTCGGTTGTCTCGACCCCGCTCGGGTCGGCCAGCTCGTAGCGGAGCACCTGGGTCTCCCCGATCCGCAGCGCGCGGTCGAACAACAGCTCCGCCGCCACGAGCGCGGTCGGTCCGTCCCGCCTGACCCTGCCGACCCGGCAGTCCTCAAGCGCCCTGATCCGCACCCTCTCGACGTCGCATCCGAGATCGCCCCGGTAGACGATGATGTGCCGGTCGGCCGCGTCCTCCTGTGCCCGCATCACCTGGAGCGTCTCGCGGCGGACGATGCTGCGGTCGGGTCCGATCTGCAGCGTCTCGTACATCCCGCCGATGTGCAGCCGCCTGTCGTCGGCGACCCCATCGAGGTCGTGCAGCAGGGCGGAGAGCGCGCGGGAGGGCTCGAGGACAGAGGGGTAGGAGCCCCCGGGCCCGGGCGGGGCTCCGTTGCCCTGCCCCCTGCCCCTGGGGCGCGGCGGCCCCAGAAGGCCCATCAGCGAGCGCGGCGGAAGGATGAGGATCTCCTCCAGGGCGCGGACGGCACGCAGCGACTCGGGCCGTTCTGGGCGGCGCAGCCCCTGCTGCCAGTAGCTCAGGCTCGTCATCCCGACCCGCAGCCCGCGCTCCTCGAGGCGATGGCGGAGCCGATCCAACGTCAGGCCTCTCGCCTCGACCGCAGCGCGGAGCGCGACATGGAACGGGCCTTCGCGAAGAGCAATCCGCAGCTCACGATCATCCGACACATGCGAATGTTCACAGATTTTTCGGCATACGTCACTTTTACCAACCCCCACAGTGTCAATTTCGTGATCTGCCACCTGGCTGGACCAACAACACGGCAACGTCGCCGAAGGCCATGCCCTGGCACCCGTTGCACAGTCACCTCTCAAGGCGATCGGCCTCTCGCACCCGTCCCGCGGACACCCCCGGGACCCGCGGGACGGCGACCAACGACGGACACCGCATGATCTACCGGACGAACAGCATCCGGCCAAGGCCAGGCCCAGACTCTGGCCCCGGCCGCCGCCCCCTCTGCGAGAGGGGATGACTTGACTCTCGTGTCACTCGAAGGTGCAGATTCTCCCCGTGAGTGACAGCGCGGAGTTCCACACGATCGGACAGCTCGCCCGCCGTACCGGCCTGTCGGTGCACACGATCCGCTTCTGGTCCGACATCGGGCTGGTGCCGCCGGCCGGCCGTTCCTCGGGCGGCTACCGCCTGTACGACGCGGCGGCGGTCGCCCGGTTCGATCTCGTCAGAACGCTGCGCGAGCTCGGCGTCGGGCTGGAGACCGTCCGGGAGATCCTGGCACGGCGGGTCACGGTGGCCGAGGTCGCGGCGACACACGCCAGGGCGCTGGACGCGGAGATCCGGGCCCTGAAACTCCGCCGGGCCGTACTCAGGACGATCGCCGAACACGGCGGCACCACCGAGGAGACACTGATGACACACAAACTCGCCCAGCTGTCCGCCAGGGAGCGGCAGCAGCTCATCGACGACTTCGTCGACGCGACCTTCGCCGGAGCCGACCTCGGCGAGGAGGGGGCGATCGTCGCCGGATGGATGCGGGAACTGCCCGGCGAGCTGCCCGACGATCCGACGCCGGACCAGGTCGAGGCCTGGGTCGAGCTCGCCGACCTGATCACCGACGAGGAGTTCCGGCAGCGGGCCAGGACGATCGTGCTCGGCGGTTCCGCGGCGCCGCGCGTCGAGGCGGGTCTCGAGCTGCGGCGACTGGTGCTGGAGCACGCGAACAAGGCGCTGGCCGACGGGGTCACGCCGGAGTCGGTGGAGGGCGGGCTCGTCCTGAACCGTGTCGTCGAGCCCCGCCTGGGGGCCGGAGAGCGCGCCGGGCTGCGTGAGTGGCTCGAAACGCTCGCCGACGCCCGGATGGAGCGCTACTGGCAGCTGCTGGCGACCCTCAACGGCCACCAGCCGTCCCCGCCCGCCGTCCCCGCCTTCGAGTGGGTGATCGCCGCCATGCGCGCCCACGGCTGACGGCGTCACCACCCGCCGTACGGCGTCCGTAGAGGACATCCCGACACCCGGCGGTGAAGAACGAGAAGAGAGCGGGACGCCCGGTTCGTGGCGAGCGTCCCGTGAAGCCTCGGCCCTCCGTGAGGCCCTTCCAGGAGGCGTGTTCCGGTGTTCCGGAAGGCGCGTTCCGAGAGGCGGCCGTTCTGGGTGGGACCGTTCGGGGATGAGTCAGCCGTTCTGGGGGGCGACGACGACCTCGACCCGCTGGAACTCCTTCAGGTCGGAGTATCCGGCGGTGGCCATCGTCCGCTTGAGCGCGCCCATCAGGTTCATCGAGCCGTCCGCGACCGAGGAGGGGCCGTGCAGGATCTGCTCCAGCGTGCCGACCGTGCCGAACTCGACCCGCTTGCCCCTGGGCAGCTCGGGGTGCTGCGCCTCCGAGCCCCAGTGGAACCCGCGGCCGGGGGCCTCCGCCGCCCTGGCCAGCGGCGAGCCGACCATGACCGCGTCGGCGCCGCAGGCGATCGCTTTGGCGATGTCGCCCGAGGTGCCCATGCCGCCGTCCGCGATCACGTGGACGTAGCGTCCACCGGACTCGTCCATGTAGTCGCGGCGGGCGGCGGCCACGTCGGAGATCGCGGTGGCCATCGGCACCGCGACGCCGAGCACCGTGCGCGTGGTGTGCGAGGCGCCGCCGCCGAAGCCGACGAGGACGCCTGCCGCGCCGGTCCGCATCAGGTGCAGCGCCGCGGTGTAGGTGGCGCAGCCACCGACGATCACCGGGACGTCCAGCTCGTAGATGAACTGCTTGAGGTTCAGCGGCTCGGCCCGCCCGGAGACGTGCTCGGCGGAGACCGTGGTGCCGCGGATCACGAAGATGTCCACGCCCGCGTCGATGACGGCCTTGTGGTACTGGACCGTACGCTGCGGCGACAGGCGCACCGCCGTGGTCACCCCGGCCGCGCGGATCTCCTCGATGCGGCGGCCGATCAGCTCTTCCCTGATCGGAGCGTTGTAGATCTCCTGAAGCCGCCTGGTCGCGGCCTCACCCTTGAGCTCGGCCACCTCGGCCAGCAGCGGCGTCGGGTCGTCGTAGCGGGTCCACAGTCCTTCGAGGTCGAGCACGGCCAGGCCGCCAAGCCTGCCGACCTCGATCGCGGTCTTCGGCGAGACCACGCTGTCCATCGGGCTGACCACGACGGGCAGCTCGAACCGGTAGGCGTCGATCTGCCAGGCGATCGAGACCTCCTCCGGGTCGCGGGTGCGACGGGAGGGGACGATGCCGATCTCGTCGAGCGCGTAGGCACGGCGGCCGTTCTTGCCGCGACCGATCTCCACCTGAGTCATATGTCTGTCTTTCCCATTTCATGCGTGTACGGCGCGCGCCGAGCGAGCGCGAGCCGTACCGTGCCTACACGGGCCGGTGCGGCCCGCCTGCGCGCCGAAGTCTGTCGCGAACCTCGCGCCGTTCGTCCTCGGTGTCCGTGACAGGACCCTATCGACGGTGGTAGTTCGGAGCCTCGACCGTCATCTGGATGTCGTGCGGGTGGCTCTCCTTGAGACCGGCCGCGGTGATCGGCATGAGCTCGCACCTGGTGTGCATCTCCTCGACCGTCCGGCACCCGGAGTACCACATGCCCTGGCGCAGACCGCCGACGAGCTGGTGGGCGACCGCGGCGACCGGGCCGCGGTAGGGCACCTGACCCTCGATGCCTTCGGGGATGAACCTGTCCTCGCTGCCGACGTCGGCCTGGGCGTAGCGGTCCTTGCTGAAGGAGGCGCCGCCGCGCTCGCGGTTGCGGACCGCGCCGAGCGAGCCCATCCCCCGGTAGGACTTGAACTGCTTGCCGTTGATGAAGATCAGCTCACCCGGCGACTCCTCGCAGCCCGCGAGCAGCGAGCCGAGCATGACCGCGTCGGCCCCGGCCGCGATGGCCTTGACGATGTCACCGGAGTACTGCAGGCCGCCGTCGCCGATCACCGGAACCCCGGCGGGACCCGCGGCGAGCGAGGCCTCGTGGATGGCCGTCACCTGCGGGGCGCCAACACCGGCGACCACGCGGGTGGTGCAGATGGAGCCCGGCCCAACGCCGACCTTGACCGCGTCGGCCCCGGCGTCGACCAGCATCTGGGCGCCGGAGCGGGTGGCGATGTTGCCGCCGATGACCTCGACCTTGCTGTTGGCCTTGAGCTTGAAGATCATGTCGGCCAGGCCCTTGGAGTGCCCGTGCGCGACGTCCACGATGACCACGTCGACGCCGGCCTCGATCAGGGCCGCCGCCCGCTTCTCCGCGTCCTCCCCGATGCCGATGGCCGCCCCGACGACGAGCCTGCCGTCGGCGTCCTTCGTGGCCAGGGGGTACTGCTCGCTCTTGGTGAAGTCCTTGACGGTGATGAGCCCGCGCAGCCGGCCGCCCGCGTCGACCAGCGGGAGCTTCTCGATCTTGTTCTCCCTGAGCAGCGCGAACGCCTCGTCCCTGGAGACCCCGACCGGCGCGGTGACCAGCGGCATCTGGGTCATGACCTCGCGCACGGGACGACTGTGGTCGGTCTCGAAGCGCATGTCGCGGTTGGTGACGATGCCGACCAGCACACCGGTCGCGTCGGTCACCGGGACACCGGAGATCCGGTAGGTGGCGCACAGCCGCTCGACGTCGGCGAGCGTGTCATCGGGAGAACAGGTGACCGGGTTGGTGACCATCCCGGCCTCCGAGCGCTTGACCAGGTCGACCTGCTGGGCCTGGTCCTCGATGGACAGGTTGCGGTGCAGGATGCCGATGCCGCCCTGGCGGGCCATCGCCACCGCCATCCTGGCCTCCGTGACGGTGTCCATCGCCGCGGAGACGAGCGGGATGCGCAAAGTGATCCCACGCGAGAGACGCGTGGTGGTGTCGGCCTCGCCCGGCTGCAGATCCGAATACGCGGGAACCAGGAGCACGTCGTCGAACGTGAGCCCGGCCTCGGTGAATTTTGCCATCTGCAACCCCTCCTGCCGCGGCGCTCTCATGAGATGGGGAAGGCGCCGGCCCCCACGTCACAGTTTAGAGTCTGGCTCCAAACCTGGAGGACACCGGGGAAACCCGAGGGAAGGTGGGGAACCGAGCGGTCGGTGACCCGCCCGGTTCCCCGGTCACCGGCAAGGGCGCGGGGCGCCGCACGCCGCCGAACCCCCCTCCGCGTCCGAACAGCCACCACACCCGCGCCGCTTGCCGACGCTGCGTAAAGTCTGTGTTACCTTCCGTTCACCCCGCAATGTGCGGACGTGCAACTGCACGAAGTTGCACCCTCGGCGGGCCAGTACAGACAACGCCCGGACAGGGGCGATTCGGGAGGTTATCCTCGCGGAACGCCGTGTCATCTCAGGAGCCTCTCGCCGATGCGTACCGACACACCGCCGCTTGAGAGTCTGGGCTTCACCTCGGCCCAGATCTCCCTGTACAACGCGGTGCTGCGCCTGCACCGCGCCACCTGCGCCGAGCTCGCCGAGGCGACGGACGGCTCCCCTGAGCCGCTGAGCCGCGAGCTGGCCACGCTGGTGAAGCTGGGCGTGGTCGACGAGCAGGGCGGGGAGTACCTCGCCCGGCACCCCGCCACGGCCCTCGGCCACCTGGTCGCCGACCGCCTCGACCGGCTCGCCGCGGAGAGCCGCAGAATCGACATCGTGGTCGGGTCGATCCGCGACCTCATCCACCAGTACGACGCGGGCCGCGATTACCAGACGGGCCAGTTCGCGGTCGACCTGGTCGGCGGGGCGGACGAGCTCTACGAGAGCGTGATCGGCATGGCCATGCAGACGCCGCCGCTCGAACTGCTCTCGGTTATCCCCGACAGACGGACGATGAACGACTTCGCGCACCGATACGCCGACCAGTGGATCGGGGCCCAGCGCGCGGGACTGCTCTCCTCCCGGACCATCATCCCGGTCCACACGCTGGAGATGCCCGCCCTGCGGGAGAAACTGGGGCAGTTCCACAAGGCCGGGGCGCGGATCCGCACCCTGGACGCGGCGCCGAGCTGGTTCCTGGTCGCCGGCACCGAGGCCGCGGGCATGCCCGCCCGGTGGGGAGGCACCCTCGCGGAGAACGCCTACAACTTCCATCTGGTCAGGGCGGCCGTCGTGGTGGCCGCGCTGCGCTCGCTCTTCGAAGAGCTGTGGGTCCGCGCCGCGCCGCTGCCGTGGGCGCACCGGTGCGACGGGATGACCCGGGTGCTGCGGCTGGCCGCCCAGGGGGTCTGCGACGAGATGATCGCCCGGCAGCTGGGGATCTCGGTGCGGACGGTGCGCGCCCGGTTCGCCGACGCCATGGCGGAACTCGGCGCGCAGACGCGCTTTCAGGCAGGCGCGGAGGCGGCTCGGCGCGGCTGGCTGGCGTAGAGCCGCGGGACCCTCGCCTGATACGCCCGGCTCGTGTAGTCTCCGGCCACCGGTCACGCGTGCGAGCGTGTCTCGACCGGCTCGTGCTGTTCGGAGTCTGTTGGCCGCATCGAGGCCATAAGGTGGGATCGTGCTCGACGATGTCCCTCGCGACCCGTTCGCGGATGACCCCGACGACCCGGCGGCGGCGCTGGGCGAGGCGGAGGCGTCTCAGCCGCTGACCTCTGCCGAACGCGACGAGGCGATGACGGACCTCGCCGACGTTGAGGTCTTCCGCTCCCTTCTCGAGCCCCAGGGCGTGCTCGGCCTGGTCCTCGACTGCCCCGAGTGCGGGGAGCAGCACTACTTCGACTGGGAGCTGCTGCGCGGCAACCTGCGCCAGATGATCGAGAACGGCAGGCCCCAGGTCCACGAGCCCGCCTATCAGCCCGACCCGGCGAACTACGTCACCTGGGAGTACGCCAGGGGCTACGTCGACGGGGTAATCGACACCGAGGAACACCGCTGATCGACGTCGTCGATCAGCGCGGACAGCAGGCGGACCGCGGCGTCGGCGGAGGGAACGGCCTTCCTCAGGGAGAGCGTCTCAACGAGGCTGTCGGTCTCGGAAACGCCCCGATCCTCCTCAGGACCGTATCTCCGAGCCGGACGCCGGGGGTGGACCGCCGTCATGGGCACACCCGCCCACGGGTCTCACCGGTCCGGCGAGACCCCCTCCGCACTCCTTGACGACGCCGCTGGATCCGGCTCGACTGCTCCGCGGTCAAGCTATCGACTCCAGCTCCGCCATCGCGCGCAGCCGGGCAAGCGCCCGGTGCTGCGCGACCCGAACCGCGCCTGGTGACATGCCCAGCACATTACCCGTCTCTTCGGCGGACAATCCCGAAACCACGCGGAGCATGAGCAGCTCGCGCTGGTTGTCCGGGAGCCTGGACAGCAGCCTGCGGGCGTGCTCAGCCTCGATGTAGCGCACCACGGTCTCCTCCGGCCCTGGCCCCTCGTCGGGACCGTCCGGAAGGTCCTGGGTGGGCACGGCGGAGCGCACCGAACTGCGCAGCGCGTCGGCCACCTTGTGAGAGGCGATACCGAAGACGAAGGACGCGAAAGGGCGTCCCATGTCACGGTAGCGGGGCAGTGCGGACAGCACCGCGATGCACACTTCCTGAGCCACGTCGTCCGCGATGTGGTACTGGCCGGAAACCCGGCCAAGGCGGGCACGGCAATAACGGACGACCATTGGCCGTAGCTGCGCGATCAGAGATTCGATCGCGGTGCGATCTCCCTGAACGGCGAGGCTTGTCAGATCCTTGAGATCGTCCCTGTGGGCAACCCCTTCAGATCTCGTCGCAAGCCTTACCCCACTTTTGGCGTCGGCGACGCATCCCTCGGTCACGTTAGGCATGATGCCCGCCCCGATCGAGCCTGTCGTCATGGCAAACGGCTACGGATTGGTCACATTGAGGAGGAGATAACGGGGCGTAATCACTCGGCCACAATAAGGCTTTGACTATGAAGAAATATTTCATGGGATTGCCGATTATGTCGGCCATTGGTTAGGGGAAAGTTTACTCTATGGGGCACATCTCGGCGTGACGCTTTGAGGCATGTTTCGGTTTACCGGAAAACGCAAACGGCTCACATCCCTGTGGGGATGCGAGCCGTGCGGGCCGACGAAGATCAGTGACCGTGGCCGTGACCGTGGCCGTGACCGCCCGCGGCAGCCGGGGCCTCCTCCTCGGGCTTGTCCACCACGAGAGCCTCGGTCGTCAGCAGCATGCCGGCGATGGAGGCCGCGTTCTGGACGGCCGAGCGGGTGACCTTGACCGGGTCGATGACGCCCTGGGCGACCAGGTCGCCGTACTCACCGGTGGCGGCGTTGAGGCCCTGGCCGACGGGGAGCTCGGCGACCTTGGTGGTCACGACGTAGCCCTCGAGGCCGGCGTTCTCCGCGATCCAGCGGGCGGGCTCGATGAGCGCCTTGCGGACCACGGAGACACCCGTCGCCTCGTCGCCGGACAGGCCCAGGTCGTCCAGGACCTTGGAGACGTGGATGAGCGCGGAGCCACCGCCGGAGACGATGCCCTCCTCGATCGCGGCGCGCGTCGCAGAGATGGCGTCCTCGAGACGGTGCTTCTTCTCCTTGAGCTCGACCTCGGTGGCCGCGCCGACCCGCAGCACGCAGACGCCGCCGGACAGCTTCGCCAGACGCTCCTGGAGCTTCTCGCGGTCCCAGTCGGAGTCGGACTGCTCGACGGCGAGCTTGATCTCCTTGACGCGGTCGGCGATCGCCTGCGCGTCACCGGCACCGTCCACGATCGTGGTGTTGTCCTTGGTGATCACGACGCGGCGGGCGGTGCCGAGCACCTCGAGGCCGACGTGCTCCAGCTTGAGGCCGACCTCCTCGCTGACGACCTCGCCACCGGTGAGGATGGCGATGTCCTGCAGCATGGCCTTGCGGCGGTCACCGAAGCCGGGGGCCTTGACCGCGACCGAGGTGAAGGTGCCGCGGATCTTGTTGGTGACCAGGACGGCGAGAGCCTCACCCTCGACGTCCTCGGCGATGACGAGCAGCGCCTTCTTGGTCTGCGCGACCTTCTCGAGCAGCGGCAGGAAGTCCGCGACCGAGGAGATCTTGTTCTGGTTGATCAGGATGTAGGGGTCCTCCAGGACCGCCTCCATGCGCTCCTGGTCGGTCACCATGTAGGGCGAGAGGTAGCCCTTGTCGAACTGGAGGCCCTCGGTGAACTCCAGCTCGAGGCCCATGGTGTTGGACTCCTCGACGGTGATGACACCGTCCTTGCCCACCTTGTCGAACGCCTCGGCGATCAGGTCGCCGATCTTGGCGTCCTGCGCGGAGATCGTCGCCACGTGGGCGATCTCCTTCTTGTCCTCGACCGGCCTGGCGGCCTCGATCAGCTTGTCGCTGACGGCCTTGGCGGCGAGGTCGATGCCGCGCTTGAGGGAGAGCGGCTGGGCACCCGCCGCGACGTTGCGCAGACCCTCGCGGACCATCGCCTGGGCGAGGACGGTCGCGGTGGTCGTGCCGTCACCGGCGACGTCGTTGGTCTTGGTCGCGACTTCCTTGGCGAGCTGGGCGCCGAGGTTCTCGTACGGCCTGTCCAGCTCGACCTCACGGGCGATGGTGACACCGTCGTTGGTGATGGTCGGGGCACCGAACTTCTTGTCGATGACGACGTTGCGGCCACGCGGGCCGAGGGTCACCTTGACCGCGTCGGCGAGGGCGTTGACACCACGCTCAAGAGCGCGGCGGGCATCCTCTTCGAACGCCAGGATCTTCGGCATGCTAGTCCTCTCTGAAAGTACGTCGGCGCACAAAGCCCCGGGCGCTCTCGCGACCCGGGGCTCGATGCGTCATCTTTGTGAAGCGTGGATTACTTCTCGATGATGGCGAGCACGTCGCGAGCGGAGAGCACGAGGTACTCCTCGCCGCCGTACTTCACCTCGGTGCCGCCGTACTTGCTGTAGAGGACGACGTCGCCCTCCTTGACGTCGAGCGGGATGCGCTTGTCGCCGTCCTCGTCCCAGTTGCCGGGGCCAACCGCGAGGACCTTGCCCTCCTGCGGCTTCTCCTTGGCGGTGTCCGGGATGACGAGACCGGAAGCAGTCGTCTGCTCGGCCTCGAGCGGCTGGACCACAATGCGGTCGCCGAGCGGCTTAACGGGAACCTTGGTGGCGGTCGTCACGTCGGACCTCCCCTTCAGATTTGAATGATCTAGAAGAGGCGACCAGCGGTCTGCCGTCGCGGGTGTCAGACCTGCCTCGTCGCATGTATCTGGCACTCTCACCGGGAGAGTGCCAATACGGAACAGTATGCAAGGAGGCCTTGACAGTCAACACGAACCGCTCCTGTGCGCCGTACGCGAAACGTCAAACCCTTCGCCGCCGGGCGGCCGGCAGACTCCTGACGCGTTCGACTTCGCTCTCGTAGAGCCCCCTGGAGCGTCGCAGGAAGTCCAGCACGATCCGCAACTCGGCGTCGGTGTAGCCCGCGGTCATGCGCCCTCCCTGCTCGACGATGGGCCCGTAAAGCTCCGCGGCCCGCTCCAGGGTCTCCGTCGTGGCACGCACGACGACCTTGCGCCGGTCCCCCGGATCGGGAGAGCGCGTCAGATATCCCGCCCTCTCGAGACGGTCGAGCATCGCGGTCACGCTGCCCGTCGTGAGTCCCAGCTCGCCCCCCAGAACGCTCGGCGTGACGGCCTCGCGCCGGATCAGGACCTCAAGGCAGCGCAGGTCGGTCCTGTTCACCCCGAGGCAGACGGCGACCGCCTCGTCGAAGGCGTCAACGGCTGCCTGCCCCGCCTGGACCTCCGCCCCCAGCACGGCCCTGAGATCTTCCTCACCGCCGCCCCCGTCCCGCGCCGTCCAGAAATCACCAGAATTTTCCCTTGACATTCAAGTCTCTTCACAATCAAGCTAAATATGTCTCGAACATCAAGATACAAGACGTTCGAGGAATCCGTACAGCACGACCAGCGAGATCTCCGTGAACCCTTCCCAGCGGGAGCTCCCATGTCCTCTCTGCACGTGATCGTCATCGGCGCCGGCACCGGCGGGATGTGCCTGGCTCACGGCCTGCGGCGCGCCGGGATCTCGGTCGCCGTCTACGAGCGCCACCGCACCCGCGCCGACGGCGTGTACGGCTACCGCGTCGGCATCGACCCGACCGGCAACCACGCGCTGAAGGAGTGCCTGCCGCAGGAGCTGTTCGACATCTACACCGCCACCTGCGCGAGGGCGCCCGCCTACCTCAACGTGCTGACGGAGAGACGCAAGACGATCGCGTCCTTCCCGCTGCCCGAAAACCACGACCCCGTCGACAGCGAGCGTTCCGTCTCCAGGATGACCCTGCGCCAGGTGCTGCTCACCGGGATGGAGGACGTCGTGCACTTCGGCAAGGCTTTCACCCACTACGAGCGCAACGGCGACGGCACCGTAACCGCCTTCTTCGCCGACGGCACCTCGGCGACCGGCGACCTGCTCGTCGCCGCGGACGGCACCGGCTCCAGGGTTCGCAAGCAGTACCTGCCGCACGCGGAGGTCAAGGACACCGGGGTGATCGCGATCTCCGCCAAGGTCGAGGTGACCCCGAGGACCAGGGCGCTGCTACCCGACGAGGTCTTCAACGGGATCTCCCTGACCTTCGCGCCGAAGGGCCAGTTCTGCATCTGGCACGTCATGGAGTTCAAGTGGGACCGCGACGGCACGGTCAAACACGGCATCGGCGGCAACGACGCCGAGCTGATCGGGCGGTGGCCCGGTCTGCTGTACGACAACACCCGCGACTACATCAACTGGGGCTTCTCCGCCTCGGCCGACAAGTTCCCGCCCGATGTGATGGACCTGCGCGGCGAGGAGCTCAGGCGGGTCGTCCTGGACATGACGCCCACCTGGCACCCGGACATGCGGGAGCTGTTCGAGGCCGCCGACCCCGGAAGCTGCTTCCCGATCGCCATCCGCACCTCGGTGCCGATCGCCCCCTGGAAGAGCACCAACGTCACCCTGCTCGGCGACGCCGTCCACACCATGACGCCCGGCCACGGTGTCGGCGCCAACACCGCCCTGCGCGACGCGATGCTCCTGCGCAGGCACCTCGTCGCCGTCCGCGACGGCGCCAGATCGCTGCTCGACGCCGTCGGCGCCTACGAGGCCGAGATGATCCCGTACGGCTTCGCCCGCGTCGCCGACTCCCTCGCCCAGAACGGCACCAACGGCGCCGACCCCCTGCACAGGCCCTTCGTCGGCCGCGCGGTCCTGGCGGCGAACCGGACGTTCTTCCGCGCGACGAACCACATCCCCGCGCTGCGCAGGAAGTTCCTCGACGACCTCACGGCCTACCGCGCGGCGGACGCGTGACCCCGCCCCCGCCCCGCGGTTCCGGACGAACTCCCGCGCTTTCCCGCGACATCGGGCCCCGGTTCGGGGAACATACGACTTCGGGGAACATACGAGGGAGACGAGCGAGCACCGAGGAGAACGTAACCGATGACCACACACGGTGACGGGAAAGACACTACGGTGGGCGACGTGACCAGCACGATGAGCGAGGAAACGAGCACGCTGCGCGAGGCCGGCGACCCGCTCGCCAACTGGCCCTATCCGCCGCCTGGCGGATGGACGGCCGGCGACCTCGACCGGCTTCCCCAGGAAGGCCCACACGGCGAGCCGGACTTCTTCAAGCACGTCGAACTCGTCGATGGAGCCCTAATCTTCATGTCCCCCCAGAAGCGCTTTCACGAGTACGTCCTGTACGGCCTGCGTACCAGCCTCAACGCACAGGCGCCCGATCACCTGAAGGCCGTGACGCAGATGGACCTTGTGCTCGGCCCACGGCAACGGCCGTGTCCGGACGTTCTGATGATCGACAGCGAGGTGGCGAAAGACAGGTCCCGCACCGCCTACAACCCCGACGAGGTGCAACTCGTCATAGAGGTCGTCTCACCCGAATCCGAGTTCCGCGACCATGAGGTGAAGCCGAAGCGCTACGCCACGGCGGGCATCCCGCACTTCTGGCTGGTGGAGAACAACGCCAACGAGCCGGTCGTCTACATCTACGAACTCGACCCTGTCAGCCACTCCTACACGATCACCGGCATCCACCACGGCCGTCTCAAGCTCACCGAGCCGTTCCCCATCGACATCGACCTCACCGAGCTTCCCGACTGACGGGAGGAGAAAGAGACCTCCACGGCTCCTCGCCCACCGCGATCATTCCGTGCCGTTCCGGGTATTCCGGCACGGGTGCGACCGGGAGCGTCGCCTCATTCTCGACGGACATCGCGACCTCTCCACCCGCGATCATTCCGTGCCGTTCCGGGTATTCCGGCACGGGTGCGACCGGGAGCGTCGCCTCATTCTCGACGGACATCGCGACCTCTCCACCCGCGA
>NZ_JBFBCE010000020.1:90467-123111 GCF_040689595.1 Streptosporangium sp. NPDC051023
GATCAGCCGGATACACGGCAAATCTTTATGGACAAATGCGTCTTCCGCCATTCATCCTGAAGATCTTTTGATTTCCGTCCAGCCGGAGCACTGTCCGTCGACGAGCTTTCCTCCCGGCCTGTGATTCCGGGCGACAGAACCGTTCCCGCGTCTTCCCCGGCCTGCCCGCCCCCGCCAAGGCGGTAGCGTCGGGTGCTGTGGACCTTGACGCATTTCGGGAGCTGTTGACGCCGCGCGGCCAGGAGGCACTGGGGGCGGCGGCCGAGCTCGCGGGTGACGACCCGGTCACGGCCGTGACGCGGCTCAGGAAGTCCTACGACGCCACCCTGACCTCCGCGGCTCTCACCCAGGCCACGCTCAGGAGGCGCGCGGCCGAGAAGTTCGGCGCAGACGCCGCCCTGATGTACTTCACGCAGAACGGCCTCGAGCAGTCGACCCGCCGCGAGGTGGCCGACCACCGCGCGGGGCGCATCCCGTCCGGCTCCCGGGTCGCCGACGTCTGCTGCGGCATCGGCGGGGACATCCTCGCGCTGGCCAGGGCCGGATGCGTGGTCGAGGCCGTCGACGCCGACCCGCTCACCGCCGCGGTCGCCCAGGCGAACGCCGACGCCCTGGGATTCGGCGACCGGGTCCGCGTCCGCGCGGCCGACGCCGCCACGGTCGACCCGTCCGCCTTCGACGTGCTGTTCGCCGATCCCGCCCGCCGTACGGCGCGGGGCAGGACCTTCGACCCGATGGCGTACTCGCCGCCGTGGCCGCAGGTGCTGGGCATGGCGGCGAGGGCGGAGTCGGCCTGCCTGAAGGTCGCGCCGGGCATCGGCTACGAGTTCATCCCCGAGGACGCGGAGACCGAGTGGGTCTCCTACCGGGGCGAGGTCAAGGAGGCGGTGATCTGGCTCGGCGGGCTGGCGGGCGGGGCTGGGCGCAGGGCCACGATGCTGCCGTCCGGCGCGACGATGACCCCCGATCCCGCGCTCGGCCAGGCCGGCCACGGCCCCGTCGGCCGCTACGTCTACGAGCCCGACGGCGCGGCGATCAGGGCCCATCTCGTCGCGGAGGTCGCCGCCGAGGTCGGCGGGCACCTGCTCGACCCGCACATCGCCTACATCACCGGGGACGCCGCGGCGCGCACTCCGTGGGCGTCCCGATACGAGGTCCACGAGGTGCTGCCCTTCTCCCTCAAGCGGCTGCGGGCGGCGCTGCGCGAGCGCGGGGTGGGGAACGCGACGATCAAAAAACGGGGTTCCGCGGTCGATGTCGAACGCCTGAGAAAGGACCTGCGGCTCTCCGGCGGCGAATCCGCGGTCGTCATTCTGACGCGGATCATAGAAAAGCCGTTCGCCCTGATCTGCACCCCTTCTTGACCCACCAAAAGGGAAGATCCAAACAATTCACCGGCAACCACGATCTTTTAAATTCGACCCAGAAAAACCCTGGGCCAGAGGCTAGGGTTGCCGCGCGGGAGTTCTCCCCGCCTGCGGTTCGACCGCGTTCGTCAGCGAGCCGTACCAACCCCACCGCGTGGCCGACCGCCGGCGAGTGAAGGAGCCTTCTGTGGATCACTCCGACCACACCCTCCTCCAGGCGGGCAGCCAGACCGCCATCTCCGACCGGATGCGCGAACTCCTGGCCCGTGCCGCCCAGGACCACGTGTACGAGCAGCGCAGCCAGGACGCGGTGCTCGACGAGATCCGCCGGCGCCTCGAGGGCATGGAGTGGCTGCTGCGGGAGGTCAGGGAGCGTGAGCTGGGCGGGTTGAGCGGCACGCTGGAGTCCGTCAACGGCCGCCTCGACGACATCTCCGCCCGTCCCCCGGAGTGGGCGGAGGGCCTCGCCCAGCACGTCGAGGCGGTCCGCGACCGCGTTGACGCCGTCGGCGAGCGCGTCGGCGCGGTCGGCCGGGGCGTCGAGTCGGTGCGTGACCGGGTCGTCCCGCTCGGCGAGCTGCCGAGCCTGTGGGCCGACGTCGGTGCCGTCGGGGAGAACGTCGAGGAGGTCCTCGTCCTGCTGCGCTCGATCGCCGACGGCGCCAAGGGCACCGACGACCTGGTCGGCGACGTCGCCGGACGCCTCGGTCGCGTCCAGGCGGGCATGGAGGCGGCGGCGGGCCGGTTCACCCGCCTGGACAGGGCGATGGGCGAGCTCACCCAGCGCGCGGGACGCCTCGAGACGGGGATGCGGGAGCTGGCGGCCGACGTCAAGGAGACCGTCGGCGGCGCGGTGGAGCGCCTGTTCGCCGTCGTCGAGCAGGTGAACGCCAAGGCGGGCCTCACCGCGGCCAGGCTCGACGCGCTCGACGAACGCCTCGACGACATCGAGGGGCGGGTCACGGGACGGATCGAGGCCGTCGACTCCCGCCTGCGCGCGCTGGACGGCAGCGCAGAGCGCCTCGCGAGCCTGGAAACGCGCGCCGCGGAGGGCGGAGAACGTCTCGGCGGCCTGGAGGGGCACGTCACGGGCGTCGGGGAGCGTCTCGGAAGCCTGGAGGCGCACCTCGCGGACGTCGGGGAGCGTCTGGGAAGGCTGGCGGCCACCTTGGACATCGGCGGTGTCCACAGAAGCATCGGCACGCTCCTCGGCGCCCAGGCCGACGACCACGCCAAACGCTTCGACTCCCTGGAGGAGTGCGTCGCCCAGGCCCGCTCCGCGCTCGTCCCGCTGGCCGAGACACTCCGCGCCCAGCCGAACCGCGAGCAGCTGGCCGAGGCCCTGACCCGGACCATGGAGCCAGCCCGCGCCGACCTCACCCGCCGCCTGGGCGCCCTTGAGGAGACCATGCTGGCCCTCGCGGAGGCCCTGCTGCGTCCCGTCCGCAACGACAAGGACTGACCGCGCGCACGGTGTGTCCCGGCTGCCCCGGATGCCTCAGCGGAGGTTGTCGGAGTGCTCGGGATCGCAGGCCGAGCCGATGTTCAGCACCACCTCACGGCACAGGTTGCCCCGCACCACGCCCAGCAGGGCGAACAGCTCGTCGGTCTGCGCGGGTGTCAACCCGTGGGTCATCCGCCTGTGGAGCTCGGACAGGACCCGTTCGACGTCGGGGCGGAGCGCGTCCCCCTTCGGGGTGGTGCTCACGATGCTGATGCGGCGGTTGGCCGGGTTGGGGGTGCGGCTGACGAACCCGCTGCGTTCCAGGCGCTGCAGGGTCTTGGTCATCGTCGACATGTCGATGCCGATGAGTTTGGCCAGGACGTTCTGTGGCTGCGGGCCCCGCTCCCAGAGCACCGCGAGCGCGCGTTCCTGACCGGGATACAGGTCGAGCTCCGCCAGAAGACCGGCGAGCAGCGTGCGATGACCACGCGTGGTCTGGGCGATCAGGCAGTTCAGGCTGTCGCCCCTTCCCCCGCAGGCCGCGACCTCCATGTCCTCGTCCACCCACGGAACCGTCATTTCAGCCTCCTGTTCTTGACTCAGCCTACAGCTTGCAAGTTGGCCACCCAAGTTGTAGAAATTAGCCATTGGCCGACCAAGTTGGTCGCCCAAGTTAGCCGACCATGTTGATCAGAAGGAGTCGCCATGCCGTTCTCGCCGTTCAAGCTCGGCGGACTGGAACTGCCGAATCGCCTGGTCATGGCCCCCATGACCCGCTCACGCGCCTACGTCGCCGGCATCCCCTCCACGCTGACCGCCCTGTACTACGCCCAGCGGGCCTCGGCCGGTCTGATCATCTCCGAGGGCGCGCAACCGAGCCCGGCGGGCAAGGGATACATGGACACACCGGGGCTGCACACCGACGAGCAGGTCGCCGGATGGCGCGAGGTGACGGACGCCGTCCACACGACGGGCGGCCGGATCTTCGCCCAGATCATGCACGCCGGGCGGATCGGCCACCCCGACAACACCGGCGCGACCCCCGTCGCGCCCTCCGCCGTACGGCCCGCGGCACAGCTCTTCACCCCGAAGGGCATGCAGGACATCCCCACCCCCGTCGAGCTGTCGACCGCGGAGGTCGAGGCGACCATCGGCGACTTCGCCGACGCCGCCCGCCGCGCGATCGACGCCGGATTCGACGGGGTCGAGCTGCACGGGGCGAACGGCTACCTCATCCAGCAGTTCCTGTCGCAGAACGCCAACCTGCGCGAGGACCGCTTCGGCGGGTCCGTCGAGAACCGCATTCGCTTCGCCGTCGAGACCGCGCGGGCGGTGGCCGACGCGATCGGCGCGCACCGGGTCGGCATCAGGCTCTCCCCCGCCACCGGCTCCCAGGACCTGGTCGAGGAGGACGCGCACGAGGTCTACCCGGCGCTGCTGTCGGAGCTCTCCGAGATCGGCCTGGTCTACCTGCACCACCTCGCGGGCGGCTCGGTCGAGCTGGACGGGCGGATCCGCTCACTCTGGCCGCACGCGCTCGTCGTCAACGACCCCACGAAGAGCGACCCGTCGGCCGCGGTCGCCCACTGGCTCGGCCAGGGCGCCGACCTGGTCGCGCTGGGCAGGTCGTTCATCGCCAACCCCGACCTGCCGGTGCGCCTGCGCCTCGGCGCACCGCTGAACGAGGCCGACCTCAGCAAGTCCTTCGGTGGCGACCACACCGGTTACACCGACTACCCGACGCTCGCCCTGCACCCGGCGTAGGCCTTTCGGGTCAGACGTGGACGGTGGTGATCGGCAGCGAGGAGTCGGCCGGGATGTCCAGCGGGGACGGACCGATCCCGGCCGCGACCAGGTCGGAGCCGAGCGCGGCGACCATCGCCCCGTTGTCGGTGCACAGGCCGGGGCGCGGGACGCGCAGCCGTACGCCTGCGGCGTCGCACCGTTCCTGAGCCAGGGCCCGCAGCCTGGAGTTGGCCGCGACGCCACCGCCGATCAGCAGGTCCTGCACGTCGTGCTCACGACACGCCTGCAGGGCTTTGCGGGTCAGCACGTCGACCACGGCCTCCTGGAAGGAGGCGGCCACGTCCGGCACGTGGATCGTCCCGCCGGACCGCTCCCTGGCCTCGACCCAGCGGGCCACGGCGGTCTTCAGCCCGGAGAAGGAGAAGTCGAGCGTCCCGTCGTCGTGCTTGCCCCGGGGGAAGGCGATGGCCGTGCCGGAGCCGTCTCCGGCGACCCGGTCGATGTGGGGGCCGCCGGGGAAGGGCAGGCCGAGCACCCGGGCCACCTTGTCGAAGGCCTCCCCCGCCGCGTCGTCGACGGTCGAGCCGAGCGGGATGACCTCCTTGGCGACGTCGGGCACCAGCAGCAGGGAGGAGTGACCGCCGGAGACCAGCAGCGCGATGCAGGGCTTCGGCAGGGCGCCGTGTTCGAGCTGGTCGACGGCGACGTGGGCAGCCAGGTGGTTGACGCCGTACAGGGGCACGCCAAGTCCCAGCGAGTAGGCCTTGGCGGCGGCGACGCCGACGAGCAGGGCGCCCGCGAGGCCGGGACCCGCGGTGACCGCGATCGCGTCGATGTCGGTGAAGCGCAGGCCCGCCTGCTCGAGCGCCCGCTCGACGGTCGGCGTCATGGCCTCCAGGTGCGCCCTGGAGGCGACCTCCGGCACGACGCCGCCGAACCGGGCGTGCTGCTCGACGCTTGAGGCGATCGTGTTGGCCAGCAGGGTGTGCCCCCTGACGATGCCGATCCCGGTCTCGTCACAGGAGGTCTCGATGCCCAGCACCAGGGGTTCGTCACGCATTGAGGTCCTTCTTCATCATGATCGCGTCGGTGCCGTCCTCGTAGTAGCGGCGGCGCACGCCGATCCGCTCGAATCCGAACCGGTCGTAGACCGCCTGCGCCTCGGGGTTGTCCGCGCGCACCTCAAGGAAGATCGACTGCGCGCCTCGCCGTACGGCCTCCGCCAGCAGCTCGGTCAGCATGGCGCCGCCGATCCCGGCCCGCCTGTGGCCCTCGGAGACGGCGATGGTCTGCACGTCCGCCTGGTCACCCGCCGCGGAAAGCCCGGCGTAGCCGACGATCTCCGCACCGACCAGGGCGACCACGTAGTGCCGGGTCCTGGGCTGGTCGTCCAGCTCGCCGCGGAGCATGCCCTCGCTCCAGGCGTCGTGGGGGAAGGTCTCCCGTTCGAGCTTCATCACCGCCGGCAGGTCGTCCAGGGTCATCTGGCGCAGCGCCGGGGTCATGTGGAGACCTTCTTCGGAGCCGAGGGCTCCTGGGCGTCGGGACGGCGCAGGTAGATCGGGCGGGGCAGACTCAGCACGGGGTGCGTGCCGCTCTCCACGACCTCCCTGACGTCCTGCTCACCGGACCGCCCGAGCTGGCCGAGCTGTCCGAGCTGTTCGGCGGCCAGCGCGGCCAGCGCCCCCGCGAAGGGGTACTCGGGCGCGTCCAGCACGCGGGAGGCGCCGACGACCTCGGCGTACATCCGCGCGCCCGCTCCGACGAGCGGGATGTCCGCGGGCAGGTCCTGGGGCTTGTCGACGGACGGCCCGGAAAGACGGGTCCGCCGGTCCTCGTAGTGGCCCCAGAAGACCTCCTTGCGCCGCGCGTCCGTCGCCACCAGGAACGGCTCGGCCAGCCCGCTGCCGTAGGCGACGGCGTCGAGCGTGCAGACGCCGTAGGCCGGGACGCCCAGCGAGGTCGCCAGGGCCTGGGCGGTGACCAGGCCGACTCTCAGCCCGGTGTAGGGGCCGGGACCCGCGCCCGCGACGACGGTCGTGACGTCGGCGAGTGAGGCCCCTGCCTCCCGCAGGACCGTCTGGATCGTGGGTATGAGCAGCTCACCGTGGCGACGCGCGTCAACCGTCGTCGACTCGGCGAGGACCCTCTCACCGTCGTGCAGCGCTGCGGTGACGGCGGGGGTAGCGGTATCAAAGGCCAGGACCAGCACGAACAGTTAGCCTAGCCCGTTCGCCGACGGTCAACGCGCCATCCGGTGCCCCGCCCTGACCCGCAGCCAGGCCAGCGCGGTCTCCCCCTGGGCCCGCTGGAACGGCCTCAGCGTCGGCAGGCCCGGCAGTTCGGGCCCGCGACCGCTCCGGACGTAGAACCCGGCCAGCGCCGCCAGGACGACGGTCACCGCCTCGGGGTCGGCGTCCCCGGCCGTCCGGTCGAAGATCTCCTGGGGCGGCGGGCCGCCCTGCATCCGCACGCTGGGCAGCATCGCGAGCAGGTCGAACCAGGCCGGGCCGATGAACGCCCACGGCCAGTCGACGACCTTGACCCCGGTCGCGGTGAACAGCAGGTTGTCCGCCCGGATGTCGCCGTGGAGCAGTGTCCCGCCCTCCGACGCCCAGGCCCATCCGCTCTCCAGGGCGGCCAGCGCGTCGAGGTTCCGCACCGCCCACGGGTCCAGCCCCGCGAGGTCGTCCCCGGCGTCGCGCGCCGCCGCCAGCGACCGCCACCCGTCGAACATCCCGGCGAGCGCCTCCGCCGCGGGCGGCGCGGCCAGCGGAGAGGGCGTGAGCGTCTCGGCGAGCCGTACCACCGCCTCGACGGCCAGGGTCAGCTCGCCCGCGTCCCACGGCATGGTGGGCATCCGGCCGTCCACGTCCTCGAAGAGCAGCGCGACCCAGCCGTCCGCGTCGAAGGAGGCGAGCAGCCGGGGAGCGGGCACCTCCGCGGGCAGCGCGGCGGAGATCCGCGCCTCGGCGCGGTAGATGCCGGCGCTTTCCGGGTTGGGCTCGGGCCCGATCGCCTTGACGAAGGCGCGGCGGCCGTCCGCCAGCAGCAGCCGTACGGCGGCGCCCGGGGAGAACCCGCCGGCCTGGGTCACGGCCTCGGCGACCGGGGCGCCGAGATGGTCCTCGACCGCCTCGTGGATCCATGAGGGAACGGCCTGCCAGGGCAGGCGCACTCCGGCCGCGGGAGGCGCGCTGACATCGCTCATCCCAGCATGATCACCCAGACCCGCGGCTGGAAGCGACAGGTTTTGGGGCGCCACACGGGCCTTTCGCCGCGCAGACCTTCCACCGCGCGAGCCTTTCACCGCGCCGGCCTTCCGCCGCGGGTCAGGACTTGACGAGGGTCGCGTAGACGATGATGTTGTCGCGGTACTCGTGCTTGTCCCAGTCGAAGCTCCCGCCACAGGTGATGAGCCGCAGGCCGTCCTCGAGGTAGACCTTGTCCGCGGGGAAGTGATCCTTGCTCACCTGTTCGAGGGAGTCGACCCGGTACTGGGCGACCTTGCCGTCGCTCCGCTCGACCTTGACGACCTGCCCCGCCCGCATCTGCTTGAGCTTGTAGAAGACGGCGGGGTCGGTCTTGGTGTCGACGTGCCCGAGGATCACCGCGGACCCGGGGTCACCGGGTACCGCGCTCTCCTTGAGCCACCCCGCCGTGTCCGGCTTCTCGAACGGCGGAAGCTCAATCTGGCCGTTCGTCACGCCGAGCTTCATCAGGGGCGCCTTGATGCCCAGTGACGGGATGTCGATGCGCTTGGGCACGACCGACGCGCGCGCGGGCGGCGTGTCCTGGCTGACCCCCCTGTTGACGGCGACCATGACGAAGCCCGTGACGAGTCCGGCCACGACGATCCGTGTCCAGCGGGAGGATTCTGCCATCGGGGACTACGAGCGGCGGCGACGCACGATCATGAACCCGGCGCCGCCCGCGAGGGCCACGACCAGCAGGGTCCCGGTGACACCGAACGGCATGCCCTGATCGTCATGCGGACCGCCCGCCGCGGTGCCTCCGCCGCCGGTGCCCGGACCGTGGGTGCTGATGACCGTGCGGGTCGGCCTGGACCTGGAGGTCGGCTCCGACGTCGACCCCGCATCGGCCACGATCCTCAGACTGGCCTTGCCGGTGTCGTTGGTCCCCTCACACCTGGTGTTGACGTCGTAGACGCCCGCCTTCGCGCTTTCCGCGACGGTGGCCTGGCCACGGACCCAGGGGCGCGCCGTCGGCGTGCTGGTCGCCGAGGCCGCGGGGCTGGGAGTCGCCAGGATCGGGTCGAGGGTGACCGGGGCGCGGAACACCTGGGAGGAGGCGGTGCCCCGATGCTCGGGACCGCCCTCGGGGATCGGGCAGTTCGCCAGCACCCACACTTTCTGTCCTGCCTTGACGCGGGCAGGCTGGAGCTGGACCTCGATGTCCTGCCTGCTGATCGTCGTCTGCTGGGCGGCGGGTGAGGCGTTCGCCTCCGGGCCGCCCGAGCTGGCCTGGGCCGTACATCCGGCCACGCCGAAAAGGGCGGCAGCCCCCAGAACCGCGACACGCTTGACCCTTGGCACCGTCGCACTCCACTTCGCAGTCCGGCCGACGACCCTCGCCCGGCATAACTTCCCGCCTTTTACCCATTAAACATGGGCATACCCGCCAGAGTCGATCTTCGGTCTCGATGATCTATATCAAGTGGGGCGTAGTGCCAGGGTGCCAGGATTCCCGCGTCTACGGGGGTGAATCAGACAACGCCCTCCCAGCGGGGGCCGATCCCGCGCAGCCGTACCGTCCGCTCCTCGTCCGGCTCACCCTGCTCGCCGGGCCCACCGGCCTCACCACGCTCGATGAGGATCTCCAGACGATCGTCGGCGAGGCCCTCGACCAGGCCCTCTCCCCACTCGACGACCGTCACCGAGTCTTCGAGCGAGGCGTCCAGGTCCAGGTCGTCGACCTCCAGGTTGCCGCCGAGGCGGTAGGCGTCGACGTGCACCAGCGCGGGGCCGCCGGACAGCGAGGGGTGCACCCGGGCGATGACGAAGGTCGGGGAGGTGATCGGCCCGCGCACCTTCAGCCCGTCGGCGATCCCCTGGACCAGGGTCGTCTTGCCCGCGCCCAGCGGCCCCGACAGCACCGCCAGGTCTCCCGGGCGCAGCAGCCCGGCCAGCTCGACGCCCAGTTCCCGCATCTTCTCCGCGGTTGCCACGACTCTCACTGCTCTGTCACTCCTGCCGATCTCTCACTGTTCGGTCTTGCCGGTCTCTGACTGCTCGGCCTCTTCCGGCGCCGTCACTTCCGGCTCCATCATGTCCGGCTCCATCATGTCCGGCTCCATCATGTCCGGCTCCGTCACGTCCGGCTCCGTCACGTCCAGCGACGGCCGCGCGGACCCGTTTCCCTCGGCCGCCGCCCGCTTGATCAGGTCGCGCAGCGCGTCGTTGACGACGGTCGGGCGTTCGAGCTGGATCAGGTGTGAGGTTCCGGGAACCTCGGTGAGCTGGGCGCGCGGCAGCGCCGCCGCCATGGCCCTGCTGTGCTCGACCGGCGTCAGCCAGTCCTTGTCGCCGACGATGATAGAGGTCGGCACGTCGTCCAGGACATCGAGCGCGCTCAGCTTGTCGTGCGACATCAGCGCGGGATAGAAGTCGGCGATCACCTCGAACGGCGTCGAGCGGATCATCGACTCGGCGAAGTCGACCACCGTCGGGCTGACGTTCTTCGGGTCGCCGAAGCCGAGATGGCGCAGGATCAGGAAAGCGACGTCGTTGCCCGCCTGGCGCCCCTTGTCGACCAGCGCGCCGCCGTGGCTCAGGATGGACACCGTACCCGGCGTGATCTTGTGCACCGCCCTCGACAGCAACGCAGGCAGCCCGAGGGAGATCTCGGCCAGTTTGCCGGCCGAGGTGGAGATCAGCGCGACCCCCTTGATCCTGTCGCCGAACAGCTCGGGGTGCCGGTCGGCCAGCGCCATGACCGTCATGCCGCCCATGGAGTGGCCGACCAGGACGCAGGGGCCCGGCACCAGCGCCTCGACGATCTCGGCCAGGTCGTCGCCGAGCCGGTCGATCGTGGCGTCGTCGACGGCGGTGCGGGGCGAACGCCCGTGCGAACGCTGGTCCCACAGGACCAGGCGGTAGGAGTCGCGCAAGTCGCGCCGCTGGTAGTGCCAGGAGTCCAGGTTGAGCGTGTAGCCGTGACAGAACACGACGGTCAGCGGGGCGTCCTCGGCGCCGTCGACCTCCGCGTAGAGGGACACACCGTCCGAGGTGGTGACCGTGACCGGCCTGCCGCGCAGCTCGCCGAGCGGCTCACTCATCTCCAGGTCGGGGCGGAGCCTGATGCGTCCGACGGCGTACCGCTTGGCGAGGGCCGCCGCGGCCACTCCGGCGGACGCGGCGCCGACGATGGCTCCCGCTATGCCGACCTTGCGCCGTGCGGTAGTGCTCATGCGACCCCCTGACATGCGTCTCACCGGTAAACGCGTGGAACCCGCGAACCGATCCTGGTCACAATCTCATGCGTTATCGTGCCAAGGGAATCCGCCCACTCCTGCACGGTCGGCTCACCCAGCGAACCGTCACCGAACAGGATCACCTCGTCGCCCTCGGCCAGCGGGTCGTCCCCGACGTCGATCACGAACTGGTCCATGCAGACCCGTCCCGCGACGCGCCGCCGCCTGCCGCCCGCCAGCACCTCCGCGACGTTGGTCGCGTGCCGCAGGATGCCGTCTGCGTACCCGAGGGGGACCAGGCCGAGCGTGGTCTCGTGCTCGGTGAAGTAGGTGTGCCCGTACGACACGCCCGTGCCCGCGGGCACCCGCTTGGCCATCGCGATCCGCGCCACCAGGGTCATCGCGGGGCGAAGCCCGAAGTCCCCCATCTCGGGGATGGGGCTCAGGCCGAAGACCGCGAGGCCGGGGCGGACCATGTCGTAGCGCGCCTGCGGCAGCGTCAGCAGCGCCGCCGAGTTGGCCATGTGCCTGATGACGTGCGACCCTCCGGCGCCCGCCTTCTCCGCGATGGCCAACGCCTCGTCGAACACGCTGAGCTGGGTCTCGATGGCCGGGTGCCCGGGGATGTCGGCACAGGCGAAGTGCGACCAGAGCCCGACGACCTCGATCGTCCCCTCCGCCTGCCTGGCCATGGCACGGTCCACCAGCGCGGGCCAGTCGGCGACCGACGCGCCGCCCCTGGAGATGCCGGTGTCCGCCTTCAGGTGCACCCTGGCCACCCTGCCCGTACGGCCGGCCGCCTCGGCGATCGCGTCGAGGAGCCACCCGGCGCCCGTCGACAGCTCGACGTCATGGACGATCGCCTCGTCCAGTGGCTCGCCGGGCGGGATGATCCACGACAGGATCGGCGCGGTGATCCCGGCGGCCCGCAGTGCCAGGGCCTCGCGGAGGTAGGCAGTGCCGAGCCGGGTCGCGCCCCCCTCCAAACTGGCCGTGGCGGAGGCGACCAGCCCATGGCCGTAACCGTCGGCCTTGACCACGGCCATGGTCTCCGCACCGGGGGAGCGCTCTCCCAGCAGGGCGACGTTGTCCCTGATGGCAGAGAGGTCCACCCGCGCCTCAGCAGGGGTCATCGGGAAACTCATTTCCCCAGTCTCCCAGGTCAGCGCTCTTGCCCTTGCCCCGGCCATCCCTCGGGGGCCGTGGTCAGGGGCACGACGACTCCGTGCGGACCAGGCCGGGAGGGTCACGCCGGATGCCGGAAAAGCGCGCGCGACAGGCCCCGCCCGCCGCCCACACCGCCCGCCGAAACTCCCCAGAAGACTCGCCGAAAACTCCCGTGCCTCCTCGCATTCCTCTCCTGGCTCTACGGGCGGCGGGCGACCGACCTGATCACGGCCGGGACGGCCTCCAGGACGTCCCAGGCGGACAGCGGGCCGTCGCCACCGGCGACCCCGTGCAGGTGCGCGGCGCACGAGGCCGCGTCGTACGGGCTGAGTCCCGCGGCCAGCAGCGCCCCGGCGAGCCCGGCGAGCACGTCTCCGGTGCCCGCGGTGGCCAGCCAGGGGCTGCCGGTGAGGTTGACCCTGACCGGCAGACCGTCCTCCGCGACCAGTGTGGTCGAGCCCTTGAGCAGCACGGTCACGCCCAGTTCCGACGCCGCCCGCCGTACGTGGTCGAGACCGGCCGCCTCGATCCGCTCCCTGGGCACGTCCAGCAGGCGTGAAAGCTCTCCCGCGTGCGGGGTGAGCAGCACCGGAGCCGTACGGCGCAGCAGCGACCTGTCCTGGGCGACCAGTGTCAGCGCGTCGGCGTCGACGAGCACGGGGACGTCGCTGTCCAGCACGGAACGGGCGATGGCCAGCGACTCGGAGTCGGTGCCGAGCCCGGGCCCGAGCACCCACGCCTGGACCCGGCCGACCCCATCGATCCCCTGCCCCGCCCCAAGCTCCGTGATCACGGCTTCCGGCCAGCGGGCGCGCACCTGCGCCACCGGCTCGGCGACCCCCGCGTAGCGGACCATGCCCGCTCCCGCCCTGATCGCCCCGCCGACGGCCAGCACCGCGGCCCCGGTGTAACGGTGGCCTCCCGCGGCGACACCGACCACGCCCCTGCTGTACTTGTCGGAGCGCGCGTCCGGCCTGGGCAGCAGCGCGGCCACGTCGGCGCCGGTCAGCGCGGTCACCTCGGGTTCCGGCACGTACGGCCCGAGCCCGATGTCGACGAACTCGACCCGGCCCGCGTGCCCCGCGCCCGGGGAGACGAGCAGCCCGGCCTTGTACGCGCCGAACGTGACCGTGACATCAGCCCTTACCGCGCTTCCCGCCACCTGCCCGCTGGTGGCGTCGACTCCGCTCGGCACGTCGACGGCGACGACCGCGCAGGGCGCGTCGGAGGCCAGGTCCGCGAGGGTCGCGTACGGCTCGCGCAGCGCCCCCGCCCCGCCGATCCCGACCAGGCCGTCCACAACGAGATCGGCCTTCCCGAGGAGCACGCGCACCGCCTCCCCCCAGCCGCCCCCGGCCTCAGGACGCGAGGGCCGCCCGTCCCCGGACGCGGTTCCCGGACGCGAGGTCACCCCGTCGCCTCCCGGACGCGAGGTCGCCCCGTCCGCCGAGACCGGTGCGGCCTTCCCGCCCGCGGACGCGGCGCGGGTGTCCGTCACCCGGCCCCCCGCCCGGCGCAGGGCCGCCAGCCCGGCCTCGTGGACCCGGGTTCCGGCCAGCACCGCGTCGACCCTGGCCCCCCTGGCGGCCAGTCGCGCTCCGGCGTAGAGGGCGTCGCCCCCGTTGTCACCCGAGCCGATCAGCAGCACGACGCGCGAGCCGTACACGCCGTCGAGCATCGCGGCGCAGGTCACGGCGAGTCCGGTCGCGGCCCGTTCCATGAGCGTGCCGTGCGGCAGCCTCGCCATCAGCGTCGACTCCGTCGCCCTGATCTGGTCGGAGGTGTATGCGGTCAGCATGGTCCGACGGTATCCCGTGCCGATCACCGGCACGTGTTCCGGCCCCCGCACGCGCGGCCGACCCGGCGCTCACGCCCACCCAGCCCCTGGCGATCACTCCCGTCCGGCCAACCCGGTGATCACGCCCACCCGGACCCGACGACCACACCTGCCCGGCCCCAGTGACCACACCCCGTCCGGCCAACCTGGCGATCACGTCCGTCCGGTCAGCCCTCGGCGATCACGTAGGCGATGGCCACGCCTCCGTCATGCGTCAGCGACACGTGCCACCGGGTCACACCGAGGGTCGCGGCGACCTCGGCCACCCGGCCGCTGACATGCAGCTCCGGCCTGCCGTACGCGCCGGAGCACACTTCGGCGTCGAGATGGCTCAGCCCCGGAGGGGCGCCGATCGCCTTGGCGACGGCCTCCTTGGCCGCGAACCGCGCGGCCAGGGACCGTACGGCCAGCCCGCGCTCGTTCTCGGTGAACAGCCGGGCCCGTAGTGCGGGGGTCCGCTCCAGCGACGCCTCGAACCGTGCCACGTCCACGACGTCGACCCCGATGCCCACGATCACGGCTCCAGGCTAGTGCCACGGCCGAAACGTCCGGGTGCTCGCCTCCCACTCCTGGGACGCACGAAAGCGACGCCCTGGGGAGGATGCCCCGGCTCCGTCTCCCCCTGGGACGCGCGGGAGCGACGTCTCAGAAATCCATGGGAGGCTGTTGGGGAGCCACCAAGCCAGTTCGCCCTCTTTCCCCCTTTTATGCTCTGGCAATCCATGGATGTTATCCACAGGCTGTGGACACCCGTTCCGCGATGATCGCGCCGCCGCGCGAGACCGATCCGGCGGACGTCGTCCCCGACGAGGCGAGGGCGGGGACTCTCCCGGACGATGCAGGGGCTGAAGGCCGGCCGGATCCGGGTCCTGCGTCGGCCGGGCCGTGCCGGAGGACAGCCTGTGCCATTCCCGGGAGCGGTGGTCGTCCGGGACGCCGGCCTGGCTTCATCGACGGATCTTCGGCACCGGTTGGGCGCGGCGAGCGGCCTCGGCCTGGATCCTGCGGTTCAGCTGCCTGCCGTGGGTGAGGAGGGAGCGGACGCGCTGGAAGGGGTTCTCGGGGAGGCTCCAGTCGGGGAGCGCGCGGTCGATCACGACGGTGAGCCGGTCGTCGGCCGCGGGCTCGGCGGTGCCGAGCAGCACGACGTTCTCCTGCCACCGCATGCCGGGGTCGTGCTTGTGGAAGGTGAGGCAGACGGGGCCGGGCATCGCCGGCACACCGACGGGAAGGCGCAGGTCGTAGCCCGCACCGGTGGGAGCGAAGTCGCGCACGGGCACGGTCACGGGCATGCCGTCGGCCACCATCGAGACGATCGGACGGCCCAGGCCGAGCGCGCGACGGGCGTAGGGGCGCCAGTCGGCGGGCGGTGTCGAGCGGCCGGGTAGACGGGGGCCGGACGGGGCGGGGTCGGAGGGAGCAGGGCCGGACGGAGCAGGGCCGGACGGAGCGGGCGTGGTGTCTGCCGAGCCGGTCCAGGTCAGCGGGGTGCGGGTCAGGTCGCCCCCGGGCCACCAGGTGATCCGCTCGGGGGACGTCTCAATGTAGATCCGGGCGAAATACCAGACGGACCGTCTGAGCAGGAACCACGGCATGCCCGACATCGCGTCCGGGATTTTGGCGAAGGAGTCCCGGACGTAACGGTCGGCGTTGGCCTGCAGGTCGGCGTCGCGGACAGCGGCGACACCCTGCACCAGCACCACCGGGTCACCCTCGAACAGCAGGGCGACGCGCGGATCCCGGCGCGCCCGCTCGGCCTTGTCGGGGTAGGCCAGGCCGGTGCTGACGTCGATCGTGCCATGGGCGCCGGGATAGGGGGTGACAGGCCAGGTGACCGGCCGTTCGTCCCGGGTGAGCGAGGTGTAGGCGCATACCACGGAGCTCTGGAACGCACTGGCGGGAACTGTGAGCGTCATGCCGGACACGCTGCCAGAGAGCTCTTGGGCCGTTCTTGAGATCGGGCTTCCAGAATCTCCCAAGCGCGGGCGGACACGATGCCGTCATTCGGTCCGACGACAGGGAGCACGACGATGCGAACCGCCGACCACCCGAACCTCCCGCAGGTCATGCTGCCCGGTCAAGCCGCCTCGGTGCCGGGGCCGCTCGACATGAGCAACATGTACCTGGCGCACTACGGCTTCCGCCGTGATCTCGGCTATCTGCTCACCGCGGTCGGCCGGATCGACCTCGGCGACCGCAGGCGCCTCGGCGCCCTGCGCGAGCACCTGATGTGGGTGCTGTTCGTGCTGCACTACCACCACACCGCCGAGGACGAGGGGATCTGGCCGAGGCTGCGGGAGCGGGCACCGGAGGCGGTCGGCACGATCGACGCGCTGGAGGCCGAGCACGCGGCCTGCGACCGCTGGATCGGTGAGAGCGCCGAGGCCTTCCAGGCGTTCGGCGCGGCCCCGTCCGAGCAGGGACGCGACCGGCTCATGACCGCCCTGCGCGCGCTGGCCGACACTCTGGGCGCGCATCTGGCACATGAGGAGACCGAGGGGATCCCGCTGATAATGGCCCACATCACGGCGCGCGAGGACAAGAAGATCCACAAGGCGATCACGAAGCAGTACGGCCTCCGCAAGCTGATCAAGCTGCTCGGCTGGATGACCTACGAGCTGCCGCCCCACGTCGAGGACCAGCTGCGAAGGACGTCGCCGAAGGCGATGGTGCTGCTCTCCTCCCTGGCCCGCAGGCGGTACGAGCGGCTCGGCCGTTACCTGTGGGGGTGACGCAGCTCGCGTTCCACGCGCTCGGCGTGCCCGGCGTGCCGCCGCGCCGCCTCGGTGTCGCCCAGGGCCTCGGCCAGCTGGGCCAGCGACCGGCTGACCGGCCATATCAGCATGCTCAGCCCGGAGATCCCCATCCGGTCCGCGTACGGCGACGCCTCCTCGTACAGCGCGGCGCAGGCCCACCGGTCACCCAGCGCCGCCCACACCTCGCAGCGGATGACCAGCCAGAACAGGTAGACGAAGGTACGCGGCAGCGGCGGCTGCCGCTCCCATGGCCCGAGCACCTCCCGGGCCTCCTCGACCCGGCCGCTGACCACCAGGTAGTGCGCGTACCCGTCCAGGTTGAACCTGACGAGCTGCTGGTGCGAGACGTCCAGTGGCGGCTGCGGCACGTCCGCCTCGCCCCGGCGCAGGCGCGTGAGCGCGACCTGGTAGAGCGCGCCGGTCGCGGTCGCCTCCGCACCCCACATCGAGGTGGCGCGGTGCTCGGCCGCGGTGGCCGTCAGCAGCGACTCGGCGCCGTCCAGGTCGCCCTGGTTGAGGAGGACGCCGATCCGCAGCCAGCCGAGCATGATGCGCAGATACGGCATGTGGGTACGGCCGATCAGCCGCTCCGCTTCGGCGAGCACGGCGAGGGCCTCCGGGACCCGGCACAGCTCAAGCAGCGTGCCGCCCTGGCAGGTGAGCCCGATCGTGCGCAGTTCTTCGTCGCCCGCCTCCAGCCCGGCGCGGGCCATCTCCTCGGCCGCCTCCAGCCGCTGGTACACCGAATCGGGGTCGAGCAGCGCGTAGTAGCGGGCGAACAGCACTCGGCCCAGCAGCGTCGCGTCGTTCTCCCTGCGGGCCAGTCTGACCGCCTCGGCGCTCCACCGGTCCCGCTCGGCCGGGTCCCGTCCCGGCTGGTAGTACGTCTGGAGCGCCAGGCAGGCCAGCACCCGGGCGCGGGCCTGCGGTTCCAGATCCTCGTCGGCCGCCAGTCTCAGCAGGTCCGCCACCAGGTCGGAGTCGTGGTCGCCGTAGACCTTCCAGGGCTGCAGGATGCGGCCGCCGTACCCGGTCGCGGCCTCGATCCAGCGTCGCCGGTCGCCGGTCTGCTCGGCCAGGCGGCGGATCCGCGTCAGCTCGGCCTCCTGGCCCAGCGAGTCACCGGCCCCGAACCTGGCCTCGGCCAGCGCGAACAGCAGGTCCATCCGCTCGGCCGGGGTCGGCTCTGGATCGTCCTCGGCCACCCGCACGGCCCGTTCCAGCAGTTCGACGGCGGCGTCGTAGGCGCGCAGCCGCTTGGCCTCCTCTGCGGCCCGCCAGGCCGCCCGCCAGGCGCGTGTGGCGTGGCCCGCGGGAATCGCCTGGAACCAGTGGTGGGCGGCGGCGGCCAGCCGGTCGGAGGACGCGCCGCCGGTCCGCGCCTCGATCGCGGCGGCCACGGCGGCGTGCAGCCGGACCCTGCGCGGCACCGGCACCACCTCGGTCAGCGCCTCCTGCACCAGCGCGTGCACGAACAGGAATCGGCCGGGACGCCCCTCCGCGACCAGATCGGTGGCCATGGCGGGCTCCAGGCGGTCCAGCGCGGCGTCCAGGCCGAGCCCGGCGGCCTCGGCGACGACGGCCACGTCGAACTCGCGTCCGGCCACCGCCGCGACCCGCAGCAGCTCGGCCGACGGCTCGGGCAGCCGGTTCACCCGGCCGAGCACAACGTCCCGCACGCCCAGCGGCAGGGTGCCGGGACCGGGTGATCCGGCCTCCAGGTAACGCATCAGCTCCGTGACGAAGAACGGATTGCCATTCGTGCGATCTCTGAGCGCGCGCGCGTCCGTGCCCTCGGGGGTCAGCTCCGCCAGGTCCGCCGCCGACAGGCCGGACAGCGGCAGCCGCACCGCCTGCCGGCGCGCCAGCGCCTCGAACGCCTCGGCCAGCACACCCTCCGGTGGCGGACGGTCGCGGGCCGTACCCACAACGGCCAGCCTGCCGTCCAGCACGTACTCGGCCAGATAGCCGAGCAGCCGCAGCGACGACCGGTCCGCCCAGTGCAGATCGTCCAGCACCACCAGCACCGGCTGCGTTCCGGCGGTCAGCGCCCGTGCCGCCGCCTCGTAGGTGCGAAACCGCGCGCCCTCGGGGTCGGTTCCGGTCGCCGAGCCGACTCCCGGCAGGTTGGCGCGCACGTCGTCGGGCAGTGGCGGCAGTGTGTCGGCGAGCCGCTCCAGCACCGTCGCCCACGGCCAGAACGCCGGGGCGCCCTCCGTCGCCGCGCACCGCCCAACCGCGACGGTGAAACCGCGGGCCCTGGCGCGGCTCACCAGTTCCTCCGCCAGCCGCGTCTTGCCGATCCCGGGTTCCCCGGTGACCAGCGAGAACCCGGGCCTGCCCGTGGCGGCTGCCGCCAGCAGGGCGTCCAGCACGGCCAGTTCCTCCCGTCGGCCGGTGATCCCTCGTCCGGCCACCGGGGACTTGGGCGACGGCCGCCGCGGAAGCAGCGCGGGTGACTGGCCGAGGATGTCGCGTTCCAGCTCGCGCAGTTGCTCACCGGGGTCGATGCCGAGCTCCTCGGCCAGGATCCGGCGGGCCGTGCGCAGCGCCTCCAGCGCCTCGCCCTGACGTCCGCTCCGGTACAGCGCCAGCGCCCGCAGCGCCCACAGCCGCTCGCGCAGCGGATGCTCGAAGGTCAGCGCCTCCAGCTCGCCCAGCACCTCGCCGTGGCGCTCCTGCTCGATGATCGCGCTCACCCACAGCTCCCGGGCCCGCTCCCAGGCCTCGGTGAGCCGTACCCTGGCCACTGCCGCACCCTGGTCGTCCAGCGTCTGGTACGGCTCGCCGCGCCACAGCCGCAGCGCCTCACCCGCGAGCCGCTCCACCTCCGGGGGCCCGGCCGCCTGCTCGGCCTGCCCGACCAGCCGCAGGAACCGCGTCGCGTCCACCTGCTCCGCGTCGACCGCCAGGGTGTATCCCATCGCGCCGAACGTCAGCAGCCGGCTCTGCGCCCGGGCCCGGCGCTTCGGCTCCAGCAGCCGCCGCAGATGCGACACATACGAGTGCAGCGACGCCTGTGCCTCGCCCGGCGGCCTCTCCCCCCACAGGCGCTCGACCAGCGTGGCGGGCGCCACCGGCCGTCCCTCCGCCAACACGAGCGCCTCCAGCAGCGCGCGCAGCTTCGGCGAAGCACCCTCGCTCACCGGCCCGTCGTCGCCGACGACCTCCAGCGGCCCCAGTATCCGGATGTCCACAGCCCTACCGCTCTCGCACGTTCTCCCAGACTTTACGGCAAGGCGAAGCCCGGCGGCATCGGCGATCGCCCCGCTGGGGTTGCCATCAAGATCCCCTCGTACCGCAGGATATGAGCATGCTCCCGTTAGCCATCGCCGTCGTGCTGACGGCCGTCGCGGCCCTGCGCTGGTCCGGCGAGGTGCATCCGCACCGGATCGTGCTGTTCGCCAGGCGCCAGGCGCTGACGGTCACGCCCGGCGGCGAGCCGGTCGTCCGGCACTACCTGCGGCTCACCCGGATGTGGCGCTCCGCGGGGCTGGTGGCCGGGGTCTTCTTCCCTTACGTGCCTTCCGTGCCCTTCTCAGATCTGCCCTTCTTCGCCGACGTGATGCCCCCTCCGGGCCTGTGGCTGCTGTACACGATGCCGCTCGACCCGTTCAGCGGCTGGTTCCTGGGCGTGCTCGGAGCGGAGCCGGCGCTCGGCTCCAGACGGAGTCCGGGGCCCGGCGCAGCGGTGACAGGCGGCCCGCCCCGGCTCATCTCCCCGCCCGCGACCTGTTTTCTGTACGGAGGCCTCGCGCTGAGCGGGGTGAGCGTGCTCTCCTGGCTTGGCGTCGCCCTGTCCGGACGGCCCGCACCCGACCTGGTCTGGTCGGTCGCGGGCGCCGCCGTCTCGGCCGGCTCGCTGCTCCTGATCCGCTCGCTCCGGTCGCGGCCGATCCCGGTCGCGGCCGCCGACGTGGTCGAGGCCGTGCTCGCCACCCGCTCCCGCTCCGCCCACGTGCTGGCCACGGGTAGCGCGGTCTTCGTCCTCAGCTGGTGCCGGCCGAACGTCCTCCTGCCGGACTGGGGCGATCTGCTCATGACCCCCCTGACCATGGCCCTGTGGATCGGCGCCTTCCTCGTGGGCACCCAGCCGTGGGCGATCACCGTGGGGACACCGCCGCCCTCGTCACCGCCCTCACCACCGGCCCCGCCCGCCGCCGACCCGGACGCGAGCCCCCAGACGGACGCCGAGGCCGGGGAGGCGGCTCCTACTCGACCGTGACGGACTTGGCCAGGTTGCGGGGCTGGTCGACGTCGTGCCCCTTGACCGTGGCCAGCTCGCAGGCGAAGACCTGGAGCGGCACCGTGGCGACCAGCGGCTGGAGCAGGGTCGGCACGGCGGGGACGCGGATCAGCGTGTCGGCGTAGGGCTCGACCGCGGTGTCTCCCTCCTCCGCGATGACGATGGTCTTCGCCCCCCTGGCCCGGATCTCCTGGATGTTGGAGACGATCTTCTCGTGGGTCACCCGCTGGCCGGACGCCGACGGCACCACGACCACGACGGGGAGCCCCTTCTCGATCAGTGCGATCGGCCCGTGCTTGAGCTCCCCGGCCGCGAAGCCCTCCGCGTGCATGTAGGCCAGCTCCTTGAGCTTCAGCGCCCCTTCCAGCGCGACGGGGAAGCCGACGTGGCGGCCGAGGAAGAGCACGCAGCGCTCGCCCGCCAGCGAACGGGCCAGTTCCCGGACGGGCTCCATGGTGGAGAGCACCTCCTCGACCCGCGCAGGCATCTCCCACAGCCCGGCGATGATCTGGGAGATCTCGTCGCCGAACTTGGTCCCCCTGACCTGCGCGAAATAGAGCGCCACGAGATAGCAGGCCACGAGCTGGGTGAGGAAGGCCTTGGTCGAGGCGACGGCGATCTCCGGGCCCGCGTGGGTGTAGAGGACGGCGTCCGACTCCCGCGGGATCGTGGACCCGTTCACGTTGCAGATGGCCAGCACCCGGGAGCGCTGCTCACGGGCGTGCCGTACGGCCATCAGGGTGTCCATCGTCTCCCCCGACTGGCTGATCACGATGACCAGCGTGTCGCGGGTGAGGATCGGGTCGCGATATCTGAACTCGCTGGCCAGCTCGACCTCGCACGGGATCCCCGCCCAATGCTCGATGGCATATTTCGCGATGAGCCCGGCGTGGAAGGAGGTCCCGCACGCGACCACGATGATCTTATTGATGTCCTTGAGCTCCTGGCCGGACAGCCGCATCTCGTCCAGTGACAGCAGCCCGTCCGCGCCGATCCTGCCGAGCAGCGTGTCGGCGACCGCGCGCGGCTGCTCGGCGATCTCCTTGAGCATGAAGTGGTCGTAGCCGCTCTTCTCCGCTGCCGAGGCGTCCCAGTTCACGTGGTAGTCGCGCGTCGGGGCGGGGTTGCCGTCGAAGTCGGTGATCGTGATCTCGGAGGCCCGCAGCATGACCACCTGGTCCTGGCCGAGCTCGATCGCCTCCCGCGTGTAGGCGATGAAGGCCGAGACGTCGGAACCGAGGAAGTTCTCCCCCTCCCCGCGCCCGACGACCAGCGGCGAGTTGCGCCGGGCGCCGACCACTGTGCCGGGCTCGTCCACCGAGACGGCCAGCAGCGTGAACGCCCCCTTCAGACGCCCGCACGTCCGGCGCATCGCCTCGGCGAGCCCCAGGTTCGCGTACTCCTCAAGCATGTGCGCGACCACCTCGGTGTCGGTCTCCGAGTCGATCTTGTGCCCGTTGTCCTCCAGCTCGGCCCGCAGCTCGGCGAAGTTCTCGATGATGCCGTTGTGGATGACCGCGATCCGCTCGTAGCAGTCGGTGTGCGGGTGGGCGTTGCGATCGGTCGGCGCGCCGTGGGTGGCCCACCTGGTGTGCCCGATCCCGGTCGTCGCGGGCGGCACGGGCTGCATCGCCAGACTGGAACGCAGATTGACCAGCTTGCCCGCCCGCTTCTCCACGGTGAGCTCTCCGTCGGTCCCGACGAGCGCGATCCCCGACGAGTCGTACCCCCGGTACTCCAGTCGTCCCAGCCCCTCGACGACCACGTCGACGGCCTGGCGCCCGCCGACGTACCCCACGATTCCGCACATGGGAACCCCCTCTTGTCCATGGGAAAGACCGACCAACGAGCCTAGGGAGAACCTGCCCGAACACCCAAGATTCCTGCCCGGCATCGGGCAAAGCCGTCCCCACCGAGAAACACTTTTGACCGATCAGTAGGCTTCGGAGCTATGGCCAACGGGTTGGACGCGACGCCGTACGTCGAGCTGAGCCGGGCGCAGTGGGGCGAGCTTCGCAAGAACACGCCGCTGACGCTCACCGAGGACGAGTTGGAGGAGCTGCGAGGCGTCGACGACCCGATCGACCTGGCCGAGGTCACCGACATCTACCTGCCGCTCACCCGGCTGCTCAACCTGCACTTCACCGGGGCCAGGCAGCGCAGCGCGGCGGTCAACACCTTCCTCGGCGCCGGGCAGCGGCCCTCGCCGTACATCCTGGGCATCGCGGGCAGCGTCGCGGTCGGCAAGTCGACCACGGCCAGGCTGCTGCACACCCTGCTGGCCCGGTGGCCCGAGCACCCCAGGGTCGAGCTCATCACCACCGACAGCTTCCTGTACCCGAACGCGGTCCTCGCCGAGCGGGACATCATGCACAGGAAGGGCTTCCCGGAGAGTTACGACCGGCGGGCCCTGGTGCGGTTCGTCGCCGACGTCAAGGCCGGCCTTCCCGAGGTCGCCGCCCCGGTCTACAGCCACCTCGAATACGACATCGTGCCCGGTGCGACCCAGGCCGTGCACCGGCCCGACATCCTCATCGTCGAGGGCCTCAACGTCCTGCAGCCCGCCCCGCCGACCGCGCTCGCGGTCAACGACTACTTCGACTTCTCGATCTACGTGGACGCCAAGGTCGAGCACATCCGCTCCTGGTACGTCGACCGCTTCCACAAGCTGCGCCGTACGGCCTTCGAGGACCCCAAGTCCTACTTCAAGCACCTGGCCGAGATGTCCTACGAGGAGGCGACCGCGTTCGCCAAGGACGTCTGGCGCGACATCAACGAGCGCAACCTGGTGGAGAACATCGCCCCCACCAGGGGCCGCGCCGGCCTGGTGCTCCACAAGGGCGCCGACCACTCCATCCGCCGCGTACGGCTCCGCCGCATCTGACGCCGAGCGGGGCCCGGGAGCTTCAGGCGGTTTCGTGTGGATCACCGGGCGGGCCAGAGGAAGATCCCCGCGCGTTGAGCCGGACCGAAAGAGGCCGCCGACCGTGACGAGCGTGGCGACGTCTCGGTAGCGGTCCCGAACGTCGTCGTGTGCGGTCCCTGCCGCGGTGCGCCGGGGAGACGCACGTCACATTCGTTCCTGTTACATCTGGCCGAGCTGTTCCGTCCTAGAGGTGTACCCATCGACAGCGGCAAGGAGTGCGTCATGGAAGCTCGTTTGAACCTCTTCGGCAACGCGATCTCGGCCAAGGTCCTGAAGCACGTCACCTCGGCGGGCAAGGCGGCCTCGGACTCGACGCTGCCGGCCGCGACACAGGAGCTGGTGAAGATCCGCGCCAGCCAGATCAACGGCTGCGGTTTCTGCACCGACATGCACACCAAGGAGGCCACGCACGCCGGGGAGACCTCGGTGCGCCTCAACCTGATCGCGACCTGGCGGGAGGCCACGGTGTTCACCGACGCCGAGCGTGCCGCCCTGGAGCTGACGGAGCAGGGCACCCGCATCGCCGACGCGGCCGGCGGTGTCACCGACGAGGTCTGGGCGAACGCCGCCAAGCACTACGACGAGGACCAGCTCGCCGCCCTGGTGTCCCTCATCGCCCTCATCAACGCCTTCAACCGCGTGAACGTCATCGTCCAGCAGCCCGCAGGCGACTACCGGATCGGCCAGTTCGCATAACGCAGGCCGGCGTCGGCACGCGCCCCCGGGCCCTCTCTCAGGCGGGGCCCGGGGTGATGTCGCGGGCGGTGAGGGAGTCGAGCCAGCGGGTCAGGCGGGCTCCTTCGCGGGTCATGATCTCCGGGTCGCGCAGGGCGTTGGCCAGGAGTGACATGCCCTGGTAGGCGCCGACGAACGTGAGCGCGAGATCGCCGGGGCCGGGCAGGCCCAGTTCGAGGAATTGGCGCTCCGTCCAGTCCAGGAGCAGCCGGATGACCTTGCCCGCTTCCAGGTCGAGGCCTCCTTCGACGCGTTTGTCGAGTTCGGCCGCCAGGGTGCCGGTAGGGCAGCCGTAGCGGGCCGCGACGTCGCGCTGACCGACCCACGCGTCGACCAGGGCTTTGAGGCGCTGGAGCGGGTCGGGGAGCCCATCGAGGGCGTCGGTCAGTTCGGCGAGGTGTCCGGCGTGCTCGGTGAGGGCGGCCTGGATCAGATCGTCCTTGGTCTTGAAGTAGTAGTACACGTTTCCGACGGGAACGTCGGCGGCGGCGGCGATGTCGGCGATGGTGGTGCGCTCGACGCCCTGCTGATGCAGGACCCGGGCGGCCGCGGCGGTCAATCGCTGCCGCTTGCCGGCCCCGCGCGCCGACACTCTTTCTGAGTTGGTCACCTCACTAACTATAGACAAGCGGCCACCGGTCTCTGCTATCGTCTTTTTCAGCCAGCCAACTAACTAACTTTGGAGAAGGCGACATGATCGTGGTAACCGGAGCTACCGGAAACGTCGGCCGTTCACTCGTGCAGGCACTCGCGGCGACCGGCGAGCAGGTGACGGCGACCTCCCGGGGAATCTCCCCGGCGGACGTGCCGGTGGGCGTCACACACCGGCGGGCGAACCTGGCCGACGCCCAGAGCCTGCGGCCCGTTTTCGACGGCGCCGACGCGCTGTTCCTGCAGAACGGCGGCGCCGACGCGCACCTGCTCAACCCGCAGGACATCCTCGACGCCGCCAAGGCCGGCGGCGTCCAGCGGGTGGTGCTGCTGTCATCGCAAGGGGTGGTGACCCGGAAGGAGTCGCCCTCACACGGGATCCTCATGCGGGCCATCGAGGACGCCGCCCGGCAGTCGGGCATGGACTGGACGATCCTGCGGCCGGGCGGCTTCAACTCCAACACCTACGCCTGGGCCGAACCGGTCCGTGCGGCGCGGACCGTCACCGCGCCGTTCGGCGACGTCGGCCTGCCGACCGTCGACCCGGCCGACATCGCCGAGGTCGCCGCGGTGGCACTGCGCGAGGACGGCCACGCCGGGCAGATCTACGAGCTGACCGGCCCCGCCCTCGTCACGCCCAGGCAGCAGGCCGAGGCGATCGGCGACGCCCTCGGCGAACCCGTCCGGTTCGTCGAGCAGACCCGCGACCAGGCCCGCGCGCAGATGCTGCGGTTCATGCCCGAGCCCGTGGTCGAGACCACCCTCGCCATCCTCGGCGTGCCCACCCCCGCCGAACAGCGCGTCAGCCCCGATGTCGAGCGCGTCCTCGGCCGCGCGCCCCGCACCTACTCCGCCTGGGCACACCGCAACGCCGCGATCTTCCGGTGAGCCCCGACGCGACGGATGCGAAGCCGCCATGAATCAGCCGGGCCGCTCAGGCGCCATGCCGGGGCGGCCGTCCGGGCCGTCCGGGCCGTCCGGGCCGTCCTTGGCCGCGCTCGCCAAGGGCGTGCCCGATCCACCGGACTCCATGGCCCGGCCTCGGATCCGGGAAGACGTCACCTCGGGCCCATCATGCGGTTCTCCCAGGCCCAGGCCACGACCCCGACCCGGTTGCGCACGCCGAGCTTGGCCTGGATGCCCGACACGTGCCCCTTGACCGTGCTCAGCGCGATGAACAGCTCGTCGGCGATCTCCTGGTTGGTGCGTCCCCTGGCGACCGCCTGGAGGACCTCGGTCTCCCGCGCGGTCAGGGGCTGCGCGGGGGGCACGCTGGTCGCGGACCGGGCTCCGCGGTCGGCGAGGTGGCGCAGCAACCGCAGCGTGATCGACGGAGAGATGAGCGCGTCCCCCGCGTACGCGGCCCGCACGGCCTCGACCAGCAGGCTCGGCCCCGCGTCCTTCAGCACGAATCCGGCCGCGCCGCAGCGCAGCGCGCCGTAGACGTACTCGTCCAGGTCGAACGTGGTGACCATGACCACCCTGGTCGGGGCATCGGCCAGCGCGCGGGCGACCTCGATCCCGTCGAGGCGGGGCATCTGGACGTCCACGAGGCACACGTCCGGGCGCGTCCTGCGGGCCTGCTCGATCGCCTCGACACCGTCGCACGCCTCGGCGACCACGGTGATGCCGGGCTGGTCCTCGAGAATGATCCGCAGACTGGCCCGGACCATCGCCTGATCGTCGGCCAGCAGCACCCGGATGGTCATCGGCGCCTCCTTGAGGGCACGGGCGGCGTCATCGATGCTTCCCTGAGAGCGCGGGCGGCGTCATCGGCGCCTCCCGGAAAGCACAGTCGGCGTCATCGGTGCCTCCGAGAGCACGGGCGGCGTCATCGGCGTTCGCCGGTGGGGACGGTGGCGCGCACGGACCAGCCGGATCCGGGGCGGGGCCCGGCGGTCAGGGTGCCGCCGAGGGCTTCGAGGCGTTCGCGCATCCCGATGAGGCCGTACCCGGCCCGGTGGTATCGGCGGGCGGGCGCCTGCGGAGCGTCGTCCTCGACCTCGACCGTGACGGCCCGCTCGTCCTGGGTGATGTCAACGGTGACCGTGCGGGCGTGCCGGGCATGCCGGGAGACGTTGGTCAGCGACTCCCGCACGACCCGATACACCGTGCTGCTCACCTCGGGCGGCCAGCCGGACGGCTCGGCGTCCAGCCGCAGGCGCGCCCGCCCGCCACGGCTCTCGAAGTTCTCGACCAGCTCGCCGAGCCGTTCGTGACCCGCCGAGACGGGCGCGGTGTCGCGCAGGAGGCCGACCACCCGGCGGGTGGCGGTCAAGGCCTCTGAGCCCGCGGTCTCGATGTCGGCGAGGGAGCCCGCCGTCCTCTCCGGGTGCCTGCGGGTGACGAGCTGGGCGGCCTGGGCCTGGAGCACGATGCTGGTGATGTGGTGGGCGACGACGTCGTGCAGTTCCCTGGCCAGCTCAAGACGTTCGGCACGCCTTACCCGCTCGGCGACGGTGTGGCGGCGGGCGGCGAACAGCCGGGAGGTCAGCCCGATCGCCAGGGCGGCGAGCCAGGCCAAGCCGCCCAGCACCGGTACGGCCGAGCCGGGGTTGGCCAGGAGACCGCCCGCCGCCACAGCTACCCCTGCTGCGGCCACGCCGCAGGCCGTACGGACGGGAAGCGTCCTGACCGCGGAGCCGACGAGCACCGCCAGGCCCAGGAGCGCGGCGGGACCGGGTTCGGCGGGCAGATGGACGAGCCGGGTGGCGAGGACGGCGAACGCCGCCACGGTCAGGCCCGCGACGGCGGTCCAGAGCGGGCTGCGGCGGCGGACCAAGGCGAGCGCGCACACCGACGCGCCGGCAGCCGCGCCGAACAGCCAGTAGCCGCCGCCCCAGCTGTCGGCGATCCGGTACGCCTGGAAGGCGACGGCCGCCGCGAACACGACGCCGAGCCCGACGTCGGCCACCGCCTTGAACCGATCGGGAACCCGCACGGTGTCCCAGGCTAGGAGGGGGACCACGTGGCCGGTACCGGCCGAAAGTACTGTTCCGCCCCTGCTTTCCGCCGATGTGAAGCTCAGGTCGCGGTCCGCAGGATGAGGCCCCATGTCACACGAACTTCGTCAACGACGCCCGCGGATCGCGGCGCTGGACGTGATCCGCGGGTTCGCACTGTGCGGGATCCTGCTGGCCAACGTCCAGCCGATCGCCAACGCGGGCAGGACGGTCGTTTCGGGAGGGCAGCCGAGTCTCGCCGACTTCTGGCTGGGCCTGCTCGTCGAGCAGCGCTTCTATCCGATTTTCTCGCTGCTGTTCGGCGTCGGGTTCTCGCTGCTGCTGGACTCGGCCTGGGAGCGAACCGCCCGGCCCCGGCTCCTGCTGACGCGCAGGCTGCTGGCCCTGCTCGCGATGGGTCTGGCGCACCATCTGCTGCTCTGGGAAGGCGACATCCTGGCCGTCTATGCCCTCGTCGGACTGGTGGTGCTGCTGCCCTCGACCTGGTTGCCCCGGTGGGCGGTGGCCGGGCTCGCGGTCGTGCTCCTCGCCGGGGCGCTGCTCCTGGGCGCCGGGTCGTTCGCGCTGGTTCCGGGGCTCTTCCTGCTGGGCTCCGCGCTGACCAGGTACGGGGTGATCGACCGGATCGAGCGCTCCGCCCGGGGTCCCGCGACGCTCGGTCTGGTCCTCACCGTGCTCGCGGTGCCCGTGGTGTGGCTGCAGGTCGGGGAGGTGCGGTTCAGCCTCACGCTGGCACTGGCGGGCCTGCTGATCGCGGGCGCGTATGTCTGCGGGATGCTCGTGCTGCTCAGGACGCCGCTGCGGCCCGTGCTGGAGATCGTTTTCGCGCCGCTGGGGCGGATGGCGCTGACCAACTACCTGACCGCGACCGTGCTCGTCCTGCTGGCCGCCCGGCTGGTGGGCGGGGTGCCGCACCAGTGGTCGACGGCCACGATCCTGACGATCGCGGGCGTCATCCTCACCGTCCAGTGGGCGTGGTCGACGCTCTGGCTCAACCGCTACCGCCAGGGACCGATCGAATGGCTGTGGCGATGGATCACCTGGGCCCGCCGCCCAGCCTTGCGCGCCTCATGACGACGACCGGCCCCGGCCCGGGAGTTGATCCGGCGGCGGAAGGAAAACCTGGTGTGGAGAGCCGCCGATCGGGCACTGACGGCCGCTCAGGAGTCGGAGGATCCCCTTGCGCTCTCCTACGCCGTTGACCGGCCACGACCAAGGCCTGCATCAAAGATCTTGTGACAAGATCGCGGGATGCTGCGACTCACCGATTTCATCATCGACTGCCCGGACACGATGAAGCTGGCGGCCTTCTACTCTGAGGTGACGGGCCGCCCGATCAGGGAAGGCAGCGACAAGAACTGGGCCGGCATCACGTTCGGCGAGGTCGAGCTGGCCTTCATCCAGGTGGACGACTACCGCGCTCCGCAGTGGCCCGACAGCGAGCACCCCAAGCAGTTCCACCTCGACTTCGAAGTGGACGAGATCGAGTCCGAGCAGCGCCGCGTCCTCGACCTCGGCGCGACGCTGCAGCAGGACTTCATCGGCCCCGACGGCTACGGCTGGCGGATCTACACCGACCCGATCGGCCACCCCTTCTGCCTGTGCCGCAACAAGGGCGTCATCTGGACCGACCAGGGCCCGATCTGGCCCAAGCGCGACTAGGCCTGTCTCAAAGCCATATGCCCTACTGCGCGACGACTTTGAGACAGTCCCTATCAGGAGACAAGCCGCCTCATTGCCTTGGCGGCCTCTCCGGCGACCTCGCCCCCTTCGCTGAGACGCGCCAGGACGCCCTTCATCAACCCTTCTTTGGCGATCATCTCGTGATCGACCCGGGAGCCGGATCGACATCGCAAAGCGCCTCCCCGGAGAAACAGGAAAGGCGTTTTTGCGTGTCAGGCCAAAACGCCTAGACGTCCCGCTCGATGTGCTCGAAGATGTCGGCGTCCGTCTGCCGCTGCCATTCGGGCAGTTCGTCCCAGTCGGCGACATAGCTCGGCTTGGGATCGGGGAAGTGCCGGTATATCTGCGCGATCCAGCACAGGGCCACGAACCGCCCCTTCTGCTCGCGGCCGAGCCTGGCCGTACCACCACCGCTCACCGCGATGAACTCACGCACCTGCCGGTAGACGGCCTCCGCCGCCTGCCGCTCCCAATCGGGCGTCTCCTCCCATGGCGCGACATAACCCGGTTTCGGCTCCCCCGGGTAATACTTTCCGACCCCGGCGATCCACGCCTCCCGGAAAACCCGCCCGGACTCATCTGACATCGCCAAAATCCCCTTTTCATCGGGAACCACAAATAATGCCGCGACACAGGAGTTCTGACCGTTCGGCATCGACTCCCTGCACAAGATAGGCCCTCCGCCATAACCTGAAACCACAACATCGCCAAGAAAGGCGGGGCCTGTGAGCGAGAACGTCAACGAGTCCGCCGAGCCGACGCCGACGGTCGGGCAGCGTGTCAGGCGTCTGCGCGAGCGCCGGGGCATGACGCGCGAGGTCCTGGCCGGGCTCGTCGGCAAGTCCGAGTCATGGCTCAAGGCCGTCGAGAGCGGCCGTCTCCAGCAGAACCCACGTCTGCCGATCCTGCTGCAGCTCGCCGAGGCGCTCCAGGTGCGCGACCTGTCCGAGCTGACCGGCGATCGGTCGATGCCCGTGCGCATGTTCACCGGCCCCGGCCACCCGGCGCTCGACTCCGTACGGCAGGCCGTCAACGCCACGCTCCTCCAGCCGACCGGGACCGTGCAACCACTCGGTCACCTGCGCGGGCGGCTGGACGCGGCCTGGCATGCGCGCCACTCCTCCCCCGACCATCGCACCGCGCTCGGTCGGCTCCTGCCGGACCTGATCCAGGACGTCCGGCTCGCTACGGCGATGTACCGGGGCGACGACCGGCGACGCGCGAACGCCCTGCTCGCCGAGACGTACGGCCTGGCACAGATGTTCCTGGCCTACCAACCGGCGTCCGACCTGGTGTGGCGGGTCACCGACCGTGCGCTGACGGCCGCCCAGGAGTCGGAGGACCCCCTCGCGATGTCCTGCGCCATATGGTTCCTCGTCCAGGCCCATCGCGAGGTCGGCGACTTCGAGGCCGCCCGCACGGTCAACGAGCAGGTGATGCCCCTGATCGCCGCTCGTGTCAACGACGCGGGCACGGATCTGCTGGCCATGTGGGGAGCGCTGAACTTCGAGCTGGCGTTCACCGCCGCCCGTACCGGCGACATCGGGCAGGCATGGAACCGCTGGGAGGAGGCCCGCCGGATCGCCGATCGCCTGCCTGACGGCTACTACCAGCCGTGGACGTCGTTCTCCAAGGTCATCATGGCGGCCCACGCCGTAACGGTCGCCGTCGAGCTGCACCAGGGTGGAGAGTCGGCCCGGCAGGCCGCTCGCGCGGTGTCCGCGCCGATCCCGTCCCTGCCCCGCCGAGGGCGTCATCTGATCGAGGTGGCCCGCGCCCACCATCTCCAGCGGGATCACGCCGCCGCACTCGGCACGCTGGAACTCGCCGAGCGAACCGCGCCCGAGACGATCAAGTACAACGGGCACGCCCGCAGGATGACGCTGGAACTCGTCGAGTCGGGCCCGGCGTCACTACGCCCCCGAGCACACGACCTCGCGGACAAAATAGCGCTGGTGGTCTGACCGAAACCACCGGACACAGAGTGTGCCCATTCAACTCCTCACAGCAACATAGGTTCAGGACCTGAAACCGATCCGTCGCCGACGACGGACCTTCAATCGGAAACGAGGTCCTGTCCCATGACCGTCCCTGGATCCATCACCTCAACACCGGTGATTCCCGGATGGCGAGTGATCCGTAGTGATGCCGGGCGTTACTGGGCCAGCCGGGAGCGACCCTTCCCCAACGACACGGAGTGGGGCGCCCCGCCCTTCAGAACCGTGGACGCCGACACCCTCGACGACCTCCAGGCCGAGGTCGGGCGACAGGAAACGGCAGCTCGGCAGGCGTATGGACAGGAGAGCTCGTGACGGGGCGCCCCTTGGGGCGGCATCGGGACGGCCGACCCCGCGTCGCCGTACCTCCTCGCCCCTGGGATGTCCGCGCCCGTGCCGAGGCCGAACGACTGGACCGCCTCTGGCCGAGGTGGACCGTCCTGTACGGCACCGGCACCCGCCGCTTCCACGCCATCGCCACCTGGCCTGCCCCCGAACCCCTGATCATCTCCGATCGCACCCCCGAAGGCCTGGAGACCCAGATGCACGAGGCGGAGACGGCCATGAACATTCGGCCTGAGGCGTTCGTTCCCGCACAGAGCGGCCCTCGCCTCCCCTGAAGGACGCCTACGGAGATCAGACGAGGCCTTCCCTGAAACGGGCGCGGCGGCGGTACTTCCCCCGGACGGCGCC
>NZ_JBFBCE010000020.1:123121-129826 GCF_040689595.1 Streptosporangium sp. NPDC051023
GCCGCGGCCGCCCCTCACGGGGGCGGGGGGGCGGACCTCCCCCGCGCCGCCCCCGCCGCGCCGCCGTACCGCACGGGCTCGCTCTCTGGAGGGGTGATCGGGTCCGTGCGCGACGCGGGCGGGCGGAGTCGTTACCCGACCCGCCCGCGTCACCCTCGGGCGACGTACAGTCCACCGGGAAACGGCCCTGTTCACGTAACTCCAGCGTAGAGAACCCCCGGCCCCGTTCTTCTCAAGCCGCTTGACCCCGCTCGGCACGGCACGCACCCTCAAGGTGGCGATTCGCGACCCTCGGAGGTGCAATCTCATGCAATCCCCCGGTAGCGGCGACGGCGTACGGCTTACCTTCTACTGCAAGGACCCCGACTCCAAGACCAAGGACGATTGCCCCAGCTTCTATCGCACCGATCAGGGAAGCTGGGTGGTGCAGGGCAACCGCCAGGGCGAGAGCGTCGCGGTCCAGCTTCACGCCTTGCGAGACGACGAGACATTCGTGGAGATCCCGGAGGCGCTGGCCGAGCGGTTCGTGCATATGTACGTTGAGGAGCGCTATGGAATTGATCTCGGTCAAGCAGCGGTCCGAGCTGCTCAAGGACGTGCGCGAGACCCTCAAGCTTGAGCAGCGCGACTTCTACGCCGTAGACGCCGAGGACCTGGCTCTGTTCCTGGCGGGTGACCTCGACGCCGTGGCCGCTTCCTACCAGGTCTGGGCTGACAGCGTTGCGGAGATGGAGCAGGCCGGGGAGCATCTGCGGCGAGTCCGTGTGATCTCTGAGCCCTTGTCGGACTACCAGCGGATGGCCGTTCAGTTCAGCGGCCCGGCGGTGGACGCGGGCGAGGATCTGCGTTGGCTACCTCGGCGGCTGACCTCCACGTTGCCCCTGCCCGGCAATGATTTCTTCGTTTTGGACAGTCACACCGCCTTGTTCAACGTCATGGACGGCGACGGGCACCGCTCTGAGATCCAGCTCTACACCGAGCCCGAGGTGGTCAAGCTGTGCTTGGAGGCCTTCGAGGCCGCGTGGGCGGTGGCCATCCCCCACCGTGAGTACAAGCCGACCTAAGCCGTCCCAGCCGTGCAAGACCAGTCGGCCGAAGCCAGGAAGGCTTTCGGCATCAAGCTGCGGGATCTACGCCGTGACGCCGTCCTGACCTACGCCTTCGGCGACATGGCCGCCATGAACGAGCGGTTCGACTTTCTGGCACGTGTCACTTGTCTGCCCAACGTCGCGTTGGGGGGGCATCCCTCCTGGCTTCTGCAAGCTCTGGGAGGTTGTCACGGGTGAGGGGACGGCCCTCGGCGGCGAGCGCCTCGGCGACCTCCCTGCCGGCCGGAAGCAGGTCCTCAACGTTGGGGACGAGGCGCTTCCCGGTGGGGGCGGTCTTCGTCGTGATCCGCCGAGGGATACGGGGACAAGGGACCGGAGCCTCGGGGACGATCTCCATCTCGGGGACCGAGGTCTCCTCAATACTCCACGAGGACGGCTCATGGGCCAGGGCCGACGCGTGGGGAAGGGAAAATCGGTGGCGTCGGGGAGGGGGATCTTGATGTGGTTGCCGGTATGAGCGAATTCGGTGATCCGGCGTTCTTTGGTGACCACTACGCGCATGAGTACGACGAGCGGCATCCCCTGGACCCGGACCGGCCGTCGAGTTTCTGGCCGAGCTCGTCCCGGACGGCGGGCGGGTCCTTGAGCTGGCCATCGGGACCGGGCGGGTCGCGGTGCCGCTCGCGCGGCGGGGGATCGCCGTCGAGGGGATCGAGGGGTCGCCCGCGATGATCGAGCGGATGCGCGCCAAACCGGGTGGCGAGGCGATCCCGGCGGTCGTTGGCGACATGGCCGACGTGGACGTGGCGGGTCCCTTCCAGCTGGCGTACCTGGTTTACAACACGCTGTTCAACCTGCCGAGCCAGGAGCGTCAGATCGACTGTTTCCGCAATGTCGCGAAGTCCCTCGCGCCGGGCGGGGTGTTCGTCATCAGAACTCCTTGAGCGTGGAGACCCCCGCCTTCAGGCAGGGAGGAAACGCGACATATCACCGCAGAATCGAACACGTGCTCGATAGTTGGCTGGTTGTGTGGTAGAAGGTGGGGCATGGCGCGGACCGTGAAGCGGGCCTACAAGTACCGCTTCCACCCCACCCCCGGGCAGGCCCTCGAGCTTGCCCGGACCTTCGGCTGCGTGCGGCTGGTCTACAACAAGGCCCTGGAGGAGCGCACCCGCGCCTACCGGCTGGAGGGGCGCCGGATCTCCTACGGGGAGTCGTCGGCCGCGCTCACAGCCTGGAAACGCGGCGGCGACCACGGTTTCCTGGTGGAGGTGTCGTCGGTCCCGCTGCAGCAGGCGTTGCGGCATCTGCAGGCGGCGTTCGCGAGCTTCTTCGCCAAGCGTGCCCGGTATCCGGTCTTCAAGTCGCGAAAGAGGTCGCGGGCGTCGGCTGAGTACACCCGTTCGGCGTTCCGCTGGCGCGAGGGCCGGTTGACGCTGGCGAAGATGGACGGGCCGCTGGACATCGTGTGGTCGCGTCCGCTGCCGGAGGGCGCGCAGCCGTCCACGGTCACCGTCTCCCGGGACGCGGCGGGGCGCTGGTTCGTCTCCCTCCTGGTGGAGGAGAAGATCCCCCCGCTGCCGCCGGTCGAGGCGTCGGTGGGGGTGGACGCCGGGATCGGCACCTTGGTGACGCTGTCGAGCGGGGAGAAGATCGTCAACCCCCGGCACGAGCGGGCCGACCGGCGCAAACTGGCCAGGGCCCAGCGGGCGCTCGCCCGCAAGGCCAAGGGGTCGGCCAACCGGGCCAAGGCCCGCCTCAAGGTCGCGAGGGTGCATGTCCGCATCGCTGACCGCAGGCAGGACCACCTGCACAAACTCACGACACGGCTCGTTCGCGAGAACCAAGTGATCGCCGTGGAAGACCTGGCTGTCCGCAACATGGTCAAAAACCGCGGCCTGGCCCGCGCCATCTCGGACGCGTCCTGGCGGGAGTTGCGCCGCATGCTGGAGTACAAGACGGCCTGGTACGGGCGCGAACTGCTGGTGGCAGACCGGTGGTTTCCCTCCTCCAGGCTGTGCTCGGCCTGTGGGGCGCGGCAAGACAAGATGTCGCTCGGCGTCCGTGAGTGGGTGTGCGTCTGCGGCGCGGCCCATGACCGGGACGTGAACGCGGCCCGCAACATCCTGGCCGCCGGGCTGGCGGACAGGTGAAACGCCTGCGGAGCAGGTGTAAGACCTCAACGAGAGTTCTCTCGGGCGGGCGACCGGCGGTGAAACAGGAACCCTCACGGGCGACCGTGGGAATCCCCCTCGTTCACGAGGAGGAGGATGTCAACCAGGACCTGACCGAGTTCGACCGGGGCCAGCGGGCCGCTACCCGCTCCCTGACCGAGGACGCGGTGAACATGGACTTCCAGGTGCACGACCCGGTCGAGCAGACCGTCACCTACCAGCGGGTCACGTTCGACGCGCGGGGGACGAAGCTGCGGCCGTTGCGGCTGCGGTACTGCTGGCCGAGTGAGCTGGACCTGATGGCGCGACTGGCCGGGATGCGGCTGCGGGAGCGCTACGACGACTGGGACCGAGGCCCGTTCACCGCGGCGAGCCGCCAGCACGTCTCGGTGTACGAGCGCGTCTGAGGAGAAGCTCCCGGGGCGCCGCCGTACCGGATATCCGGATATCCGGTATCGGATATCCACCGGGAACGGAACGGCCTGGAACTCTCCTCGTCGAATCATCAAGATCTCCTGAGAAGCGCGGGAGGTCAGCGGGTTAGAAGCGAGGCCAGGCCGAGCTTGGGGGGCGGCGGCAGCGGTTCGGCGCTCGCGGTGGGGCTCGCGGTGGGGCTCGTGGTGTGGAAGGACTGCAGCAGGTAGGCCACCAATCTGCGGGAGGCGTCCGCCGCGTCGTCGCCGGTGTCGGCGATGACGCCGTGGTTGGCCTTGAACAGCAGCACGAGGTCCGCCAGGTCGAAGTCGGCGCGCAGACTCCCGGCGGCCTTGGCCCGCCGCACGATGGTGTCGAGGCCCCGTTCGGCCCGCGCGCGGCCCTCCTCGTAGTCGACCGCTTCGGGAAACGCCGTCAGGAACGCCGCGGTGAACCCCCGATCGGCGACCTGCATCGCGCACACCTTCTCCACGACCGTGCGGAAGGCCCGCCAAGGGTCCGGATCGGCCAGCGCCACGTCCACGACCGCCCCGCAGGCCGCGAACTGATCGGCGAACACCTCGGTGACCAGCGACTCCCGGGAGGGGAAGCGCCGGTAGAGCGTGGCCATGCCGACCCCGGCCCTGCGTGCGATGGCCGCCATGGGCACCTCGATCCCCCGCGTCGCGAAGGCCTCCCGCGCGGCGTGCAGGATGCGCTGCCGGTTGCGCAGCGCGTCCGCGCGCAGTTCGGTCTCCGCGGACGGCGCTATCCGAGAGGACTGCTCAGGCATGTTTCTCACATTAGCTTAAATGGACAACCCTCTCCGTTTAGCGAGTTAGTGTCACTGCCAAACGACTCCAGCCGAAGGGAACACGGCGATGAGTGAGATGCGCGCGGCTCTGTACGACCGCTACGGACCGCCGGAGGTCCTGTACGAAGGCAGGGTGCCCAGGCCGGTCGCGGGACCGGGCGAGGTGCTGGTACGCGTCCATGCCACCAGCGTGAACGGGGGCGAGTTCCTCGGCCGGGCCGGCAAGGTGCGGCTGGTGACCGACCTGGCCCAACGGGGCTTCCCCAAGCGCACGGGTCTGGACTTCGCGGGCGAGGTCGTCGCCCTGGGCTCTGATCAGCGCGAACCGGCGGTGGGCTCTGACCCGCGCGGACCTGCGGTGGGCGACCGGGTGTGGGGAGGGGGGCGCACGTTCGGCAGCGCCGCCGAGTACGTGGTCGTCCGTCCCCGGCAGATCGCCCTCGCACCCGCGGGACTGGACCTGGTCCAGGCCGCGGCCCTGCCCGGCGTGGGTACGACGGCAATCACCGCGCTGCGCGACAAGGCCCGGCTCCAGGCCGGCGAGCGTCTGCTCGTCCGCGGCGCCAGCGGCGGAGTGGGCAGCGTCGCGGTCCAGCTCGGCCGGGCTTTCGGCGCCCACGTCACCGCGCTGGCCAGGGCAGAGAACCTGGACTTCGTCCGCGACCTGGGCGCCGACGAGGCCTTCGACCACACGACCACCGGCCCTGCCGATCTCGGCCGGTTCGACGTGATCCTCGACACGGTCGGCATCGCCTCCGGCACCTACCGGCGGCTTCTACGGCCGGGCGGACGCATGGTGGCGATCGCCTTCGACCTGCGCCACGCCGCCGCGTCCCTGTCGTACATCGCCGCCTCCGCCGTGTTCGGCTCGCGGCGGGTGCGGTTCTTCAGCGGCAACCCCACCCACCGGCTGTTCGCCGACCTGACCCGGTACGTGGACAGTGGCGCGATCCGCCCGGTCGTGGACACGGTGTTCCCCCTGGCCGACATCGCCAAGGCGCATCGCGCGCTTGAGGCGGGCGGCGTCCGCGGTAAGTACGTCGTCCGGATCTTCTAGCCCGTCGGCCTTTTGGCCCCTGCCGCCGGGAAGCCGCGGACTCGCCGCATCAGGCGTACCCACAACGACCAGCGCGCGGGATGACCGCTCACTCTCCGGCGACGCTCAGGACGATCTTGCCCTGGATGTGTCCCCGTTCCGCGCGCTCGTGGGCCTTGGCGGCGTCCGCGAGCGGGAACACGCTGTCGATGCCCGCGCGCAGCCGTCCCTCCTCGATCAGACGCGCCAGCTCGGCCATCTGCGCCCCGTCGGAGTGGACCTGCCCCGACACGAAGGTGATGCCCAGCTCGGCCGCGCGTTCGCGGTGGTACTCGCCGTAGAAGACCGGGCTGATCACGCCGCCGCGCCTGAGCACGGGCAGGAGGCGGTGGCCGTTCGGACCGCCGACCGTGTCGACGAGGAGGTCGACGTCGCGCACCACCTCCTCGACGGCGGTGGTCGTGTAGTCGACGAACCGGTCGACGCCCAGGTCACGGAGGAATCCCTCGTGACGGCCGGAGGCGACGCCGATGACGTGCGCGCCCCTGGTCTTGGCGAGCTGTACGGCGAAGTGGCCGACTCCGCCCGCGGCGCCGTTGACGAGGACGGTCCTGCCCTCCTCAAGCCCCACGTGGTCGAACAGGTACTGGTAGGCGGTCAGCCCCGCCATCGGTACGGCCGCCGCGTTCACGTGGTCGATCCCGGCGGGCTTGCGCGCGAGGTGCGACGCGGGCGAGGTGGTGTACTCCGCGTACCCCTTCCCACCGTTGTCCAGCTGCGGGAAGCGCACCAGCCCGAACACGGCGTCCCCCACGGAGAACTCGGTGACCTCGGAGCCGACGACAGCGACGACGCCCGAGACGTCCGAGCCCGGCGTGAACGGCAGCGGAAGGTTCGGCCGAATCCCCTCCGGGATGTTCGCGAAACCCGTGCGCGCGTACCAGTCGGGCGGGTTCAGGCAGGCCGCGTGGACACGGACCAGGACGTCGCCGGGGCCGGGTGCCGGGATCGGGACGTCCTCGTACGTCAGCACCTCGGGTCCGCCGAACGCGTGTATCCGGATCGCCTTCATCGTCTCTGGCATCGTCTCTCCCTTGATCATCGCGACGTCGCCACGGAAGCCGTCCCCGACATAATTCGGAGCGGGACTCACGAAGGGACATGGATCATTCCTCCTGGCGGTTCGACGGCTTGAAGGCACGATAGCCCGATTTAACC